>CBETNY010000140.1:0-5374 GCA_965537275.1 uncultured bacterium
TATGAACTTTCCCTCTAATTGGGGCGGCAAAAATACAAACTTTTTTTAATTTGCAAGACTTTTAATGAAAAAATAATATATTTTTTTTCGTTTCTTGCATCTAATTGAAAATCAGATTATTTAATCCCATTTCCAATCTTCTATTCTCAGTCTGAACTCTATGAACGTCCCTCATTTCTTAAGGAGCGGCAAAAGTAATCTATTTTCCGTTACACACAAGTCCCAAACGCAACTTTTTTTAGTCTTATTTCACACAAGGTTGTATTGCACATACTTATGTTTTAAAATAAATTTATGATCTTAAAAGTAAATGACCTTTATCTGCTGCGCTTTGACAAAAACCATCCAAAAATTGTCGCTCAACCCTATATACAGAATAGTAAAATACCTATTGGAAACATCACCTTTTATCATTACAGATTATTAATAGGTAAATTATTTTATCCAATCTCATTAACACTTTACTTTTTATAGACAATTAGATTATTTTCGTATATTTGACATCTAATCGAATACTAAAATAATTTAATGTCTGATTACTTATCCAACCAAAAATATCAAGCGGTCATAACAAAAGGTAAAGAATTGTTTTGGAAGTATGGTATCAAACGGGTGACCGTAGAAGAAATTTGTGAGGAATCGCAGGTGAGCAAGATGACTTTTTATAAGTTTTTCCCCAATAAAATCGAATTGGCCAAAAAACTCCTTCAGCAAATCCTGCAAGAATCAATGCAACAATTCAAAGAAATTCTCCAGAGCGATCTTTCGTTTACCGAAAAAATCAACCGAATCATCTTACTCAAGTTGGAAGGAACGGATAACATCAGTACAGAATTCATTGACGACCTGTTCAAAAATCAGCAATATGGTTTGTATCGATACCTCGAGGAACAAAAGGAACAAACGCTAAACATGTTTGTTGATTTTCTGATAGAATCGCAAGCAAAGGGATATATCCGAAAAGACATCAAAATTGATTTTATCCTGGACTACATTCACCATGGGTATTCGATATTTGATAATCAGGCACTGGTTTCAAAATATAAGCAACCACAAGATTTAATCATGGAGTTTATGAATTTTATGTTTTATGGGCTTTCACCAAAAGAGTAAACGAATGAAGAACTATGGGCTTCATTTCGGGTTTGTATTCCTTTTTATTATTGGATGGCAATGGGGCATGGCGCAAAACAAAGCGGATACAAGGGAAGACAGGCTGCAATTTCATGGCCAATTTTCGGGATGGACACAATACAACATCAACACGTCGAATCAACTTAATCTGGGGGCAAGGTATATTCCGGAAATCCAATACCAGGTACCTCTTTCTAAAAATCATCTGCTCCATTTTGATGCTTCCGTCAATTTATGGGGAGTGGGAAACGCACTGTTTTCCAGAGAGAGTGATTTCATCCACCATGTTGATCTCTACCGTTTTTGGGTTCGCTACACCACAAGCCGGCTGGAAATCAGACTGGGATTACAAAAAATTAATTTTGGATCGGCCAACCTATTGCGCCCACTCATGTGGTTTGACAAAATAGACCCACGTGATCCCTTACATCTTTCCACCGGAGTTTACGGTGCACTCATGCGCTATTATTTTAGCAACAATGCCAACCTGTGGATTTGGGCCTTGTGGGGAAACAAAACCACCAAGGGATGGGAAACGATTCCTGTAAACAGTAAAATTCCGGAATTCGGCGGCCGTTTTCAATGGCCACTTTCCAATGGTGAGGTTGCATTAAGTTATCACCATCGAACTGCCGACAGTCGACAACTGACTGGTTTAATCCCTGCCTTTGCCAAAATAGGTGAAAATCGATATGGGTTCGACATAAAACTTGATTTGGGCATTGGATGGTGGTTGGAGGGTACACTTACCACAAAAAATAAACAGGTGGGTTTTTTAACCCATCAGGAAATGATAAATACCGGCATCGATTATAGCTTTGGCATTGGCAACGGATTAAATGTCAGTCTGGAACAATTGCTCACCTCCTACGACCAGAAGGTCTTTTGCTTTGAAAACCCGATTCATTTCACTGCCCTTTCGGCAAGTTATCCCACCGGCGTCATCGACAACCTGCAAGCCATTTTATATTACGATTGGTCACATGAGGGGCTCTATCGCTTTGTTAACTGGAGCCGGCAATATAACAAATTCACCTTGTACCTGATGGTATATTGGAATCCTGAGAATTATCAATTTATTTATCGGCCCGAAAGTGGCCAGAATTTTGCAGGAAAAGGAATACAAATCATGATTGTTTACAACCATTAAAAGGACTACCCATGGGAAAAACCTCACTTATTGAATTACAGCAGCTCACCAAAAGATTTCCGGTAGGAAAGTCTTACTTCACGGCCCTAAAAAGTATCGATCTGAACATCGAAGCCGGTGAATTTACAGGGGTGATAGGCCCCAGCGGGTCGGGCAAAACAACCTTATTAAACATTATAGGTACGCTCGACTCCCCTTCGGAAGGCAGTGCCAATGTATTGGGCCATTCTGTCGGTCATTTATCGAACCGGCAATCCGCCAGACTTCGGAATCGACATCTGGGATTTATTTTCCAAACATACAACCTGTTTCCGGTCTATACGGTTTACGAAAACGTTGAATTTGCCTTGCTTTTACAGCACAAATCGGCCTCGGAACGTAAAAAAGCAGTGATGGAAGCCCTCGAATGGGTTGGTTTAACCGACAAGGTAAACTCAAAACCGGCCATGCTTTCGGGAGGCGAAAGTCAACGTGTAGCCATAGCGCGTTCCATGGTAAAACGGCCTGAAATTGTGTTGGCAGATGAACCTACCGCCAATTTAGATTCGGAAAATTCACACCATATTCTGAAAACCATGAAAAGGCTGAACGAAGAACTTAAGGTCACTTTTCTATTTGCCACCCATGATGAAAAGGTGATGAAATACTTAAACCGCATGATCACCCTCAAAGATGGCCGTGTGGTCGACGATACTTTAAAACCTACAACCACCTAAACTTTACACCCATGTTAGCACTAAAATTAGCCTTTAAAAATCTGATAGGTGCGGGGTTACGCACCTGGCTAAATGTGGCCATTCTTTCCTTTGCCTATGTGATGATCATTTTTTATAATGGAATGATTGATGGTTGGAACCATCAGGGTCAACGTGACACACGCGCATGGGAAACCGGGCATGGCCAGCTTTGGCACCCTGCTTACGATCGATACGACCCCTATACTTTTGCGGAGGCTCATGCAGCCATCAGCAAAAAAGCGCATCAGCTCATCGATTCAGGTAAAATTACACCTTTGTTAATCAGGCAAGGAAGTATTTTTCCACAAGGAAGAGTCCAAAACGTATTGATAAAAGGGATTTGCCCTAATCAAAACATCCTGAAAATTCCAACCCGGGCACTCGCTGATTCTCCCAATCCATATGCTGCCATCATAGGGAAACGAATGGCAGAGGCAACCAAACTAAAAAAAGGTGATTTTGTCTTGCTTCGCTGGCGCGATAAAAACGGCACTTTCGATGCCCATGAAATTCAGATTGTATCCATTTTCAACTGCAACGTACCCTCTGTTGACAATGGACAAATTTATCTGTCGCTTAACACCTTGCAAAAAATGACCAATTTACAAAATGAAGCCACCCTATTTGTGGTGGGGCCAGACTATCGGGGAGGTGATTTGGAACAATGGAAATACAAAAGTGACACCTGGCTTTTGGCCGATTTCACAGCCATTATTCAAGCAAAAAAAAGCGGCGGGTTAGTACTCGAAGCATTGCTTTTAATGCTGGCTTTGTTAGCCATTTTTGACACGCAGGTATTGGCAATATTTAAAAGACAAAAAGAAATTGGAACCTATGTTGCCCTGGGACTTACCCGCTGGCAGGTGGTTGGTATTTTCACGGTGGAAGGCGGCATGCACAGCCTCCTGGCTGCCATACTGGGAGCGGCCTACGGAATTCCATTTTTTCTCTTTCTCAATAAAACGGGAATTCATTTCGGCACCCCCGATATGGGCATTACCATGGCACAAACCATCTTTCCATATTACAGTCTGCAACTGATTGTGGCAACCATCGTAATTGTTATTATTGCGGCAACCATTGTGAGTTATCTTCCCGCAAAAAAAGTTGCAAAAATGAAACCCGCTGATGCGTTAAAGGGAAAGTTACAATAATTAAAAAGGCAAAACATGATTAAATTTATATTCAAAGGCGTATTACGAGACAAACACAGAAGCCTTTTACCCATTATTGTAGTCTCGCTGGGTGTCTTTCTCACGGTTCTGTTAAGTGGGTGGATGCAGGGAATTTTTAGCGACATGTTAACCATCAACGCCAACCAAACCACGGGACATGTTAAGATTATGACCCGAGCGTATGCTGAAAACCAATCACAATTGCCCAACGACCTGGCATTAGTGGGTATTGACACCCTCTTACCTGAACTCCGCAAAGAATTTCCAAACATGCAATGGGTGGCACGTATCGAATTTGGTGCCTTGTTGGATATTCCCAACCACCATGGGGAAACACGCGCCCAAGGGCCTGCTTTTTGCAAAGCCATTGATTTACTGTCGAACCCCAGGGAAATTGAACGCCTGAATATCCCCTCTTCCATTGTAAAGGGAAAAATCCCGTCAAAAAAGGGAGAAGTCCTCATCAGCAATGTGTTTTCAGAAAAATTCAATGTCAACCCCGGTGATACAGTCACATTGTTCGGGTCGACCATGATGGGGGGGATGATGATTCAGAGCTTCCGCGTGAGCGGCACCATCAATTTCGGCTCTACCCTACTCGACCGTGGTGCAGTCATCCTTGATCTGAAAGACGCCCAACAAGCACTTGATATGGAGGATGCCGCCAGCGAAATTCTTGGCTACTTTAATGATGGCCAGTACCATGACGATCTGGCAACCAATCTTTCGGCTCGTTTTAACGAACAATATGCCGCTACCAAAGATCCTTACGCACCCCAAATGTTCAAAATGCGCGACCAAAACAACCTGGGACAATATCTCGATCTGGCCGACCACATGAGTTCAATTATGGTTTTCATTTTTATCGTCGCCATGTCAATCGTGTTGTGGAATGCCGGATTACTGAGCAGTCTGCGCCGGCATGGCGAATATGGAATCCGTTTGGCACTGGGTGAAGAAAAATCTCATATCTACAAAACCGTTCTTTACGAATCGATATTGATCGGTATCATTGGTTCGATAGTAGGTACCGCGTTTGGTTTAGCGGTGGATTATTATTTACAGGAGGTCGGACTTGATTTTAGCAACATGATGAAAAATGTGACCATGTTGATGCCATCGATTTATCGGGCAAAAATTACTCCCGAATTGTTTTATATTGGATTCTTTCCGGGACT
>CBETNY010000141.1:0-5295 GCA_965537275.1 uncultured bacterium
ATACTCTTTTTCACGACTGTTCGAGATGGCTGAAAATTGTACCAACGAGATGCTTTGGCCAATCAATCGTAAACCTTCGGCGAGCTGAACCGCCGCACCATAAATCCCCAATGGGGAAAGTCCCGCATAAATTCGTATCACATAATAGCTCAATCTTTTATTACCCAAGTGTAACACATTTGAAATCTGTGTTTGCAGACCATATAAAAAGATGGGGCGGACTAATTTGTGCCATCCCTGCAGGCTGAGGGTCGGGTTCGATCTCAAAATTTGATAAAAACCGAGACCTCCGCCGATTCCCCACGATAAAATGAGGGCATTGATATAAGCCCGCGCATTAAAATCGCTTAATCCAAATAAAAACAGGGTAAAGAATACCAGCAAACTTGAAATTTGCACTGAAAAAATAATGTTGTATTGCTTAATTTTCTTTTGTCCGATGAGCAGATTGTAGTGGGTTTGCATAAAAGCATTTAACAAAGCCAACACCAAAAGCTCGATTTCAAATCCTTTGGGTATCAAAAGCATAAAGATTTGTGGAAAAAGAAAATGAATGAACGTACCGATCCCAACAAAAAAAGCAAGGATAATGAGTGACCAAAGATAGGCCGGAATGAGGAGCCGCGACAGGTTTGCCCTCGATGCAAAATATACCAGGGCACTTCCTGCCATCCAATCTACAAAAAGCTGTATAATGGTTAGGTTGACAATAATCAGGCTAATTTCTCCCAACCCTTTACTGCCAATAAAATTGGTGATCATCAGTAAAACAATCAAGTTTACCGCTGCATTAAAAATACGGGTTCCTGCCGTGCCGATAATTTTTTTAAAGATCATAGCCGTCACAAAATTAAGAATATTCGTGAACGCCTTACCCGCGGTTGTTTAGTTGGCCGGAACAACTTTACCGGAAAGATGTAATTTCACACCAATAATATTTTATTTTTGATTCTTTGAAAAAGATCTCATGAAACTTTCGGTTATCATCGTTAATTATAATGTTGAGCATTTCCTTGAACAGTGCCTGATATCGGTTAGAAAGGCATCGCAGAACATCGAAACAGAAGTATTCGTGGTAGATAATAATTCGGTGGATGGTTCTCTGGAAATGGTGCATGCCAAATTTCCGGAAGTGCAGGTGTTGGCGAATACTGAAAATGTGGGATTTGCAAAAGCCAATAACCAGGCCATCAGAAAAGCCAAAGGGAAATATGTTTTGTTGTTGAATCCCGACACGGTGGTAGAAGACGATACCTTTGAAAAAGTCATCCGTTTTATGGATGAACACCCCGAAGCTGGGGCGTTGGGGGTAAAAATGGTGGATGGTTCCGGTAAATTTCTTCCTGAGTCGAAGCGCGGCCTGCCTACTCCGGCCACTGCGTTTTACAAAATTTTTGGTCTCTCCACTTTGTTTCCCCACTCAAAGCGGTTTTCAAAATATCATCTGGGTTATCTTGATGAAAATGAAATCCATTCGGTGGATGTTTTGGCCGGTGCTTTTATGCTGATTAGAAAAGAAAGTCTTGATAAAACCGGTTTGCTGGACGAAGATTTTTTTATGTATGGTGAAGATATTGATTTGTCGTACAGGATGATTCGTGCCGGCTACAAAAATTATTACTTCCCGAAAACCAGAATTATCCACTACAAGGGTGAAAGCACTAAAAAAAGTAGTGTAAATTATGTGTTGGTCTTTTATCGCGCCATGGTGATTTTTGCACGAAAGCATTTTACCCAGCAACGCGCCGGGTTGTTCACTTTTTTTATCAATATTGCCATCTATTTTAGGGCTTTCTTAGCCATCCTTTCCAGATTGTTCCGGAAATTGGCCCTGCCGGCAGTTGATTTGGTGCTGTTAGCTGGTGGTGTCTTTTTTGTAAAGCAGGTATGGGAGAAACAATTTATTTATACCCATGGGGGCCATTATCCCGGAATTTTTATCCAATATATTATTCCGGTTTATCTGCTGATTTGGATGGTGAGTCTGTACTTTAGTGGCGCCTGGGATAAACCGGTAAAAATATTGAAATCGCTGCAGGGCGTTGCGGTGGGAACAATTTTTATATTAATCTTTTATGCATTACTGCCTGAAAACCTCCGCTTTTCGCGTGCGCAAATTCTTGTGGATAGCCTTTGGGGCATGTTGATGTTACCCTTGGCCAGGTTTGTCTTGTCCTTGTCGGGATGGGAAACCTTAAAGTTGAGTAAAAACCGTTACCGGCGATTTTTGGTTATTGGCGATGAAAAAGAAACCAAAAGAGTGGCAGCCATCTTGAACGATTCAACGCTAAAACCCGATTTCGTGGGATTAATCAACAGCAATGAGGAACAGCCCAAACCCAAAGGATTTATCGGTAACCTGGTTCAGGTCCCTGATATTATCGCCATCTATCACATTGATGAAGTGATTTTTTGTGCTAAAAATGTGTCCCATCAAACCATCATTGATAAAATGGCGGAATGGAAATCGGAAAAAGTCGATTACAAAATTGCCCCTGAAGATAGTCTGTCAATCATTGGGAGTAAATCGATTCATACACAGGGTGAGTTATTTACTGTGGACATCCAATCGATCAATAAACCCGAAAATCGGCGGAAAAAGGCCCTGTTTGATGTTTTTGTCAGCTTGCTCTTTTTGCTTTTCTATCCCATAGAGGCTTTTTTTGTAAAAAGGCCCTTTTCGTTTTTGAAGAATATTTTTTTGGTTTTGTTTAGGAGAAAAACATGGGTGTCGTACTCGTCATCGGTACAAGCCAAACATAAGTTGCCCTCGTTAAAGCCCGGTGTTTTATCTCCTGAGGATGGGATGAAACAAAAAAATCAGCCGGTTGAAGTGGTTGAAAAACTAAACCTGCTGTATGCCCGTGACTATTCAATCATAAAAGATGCCAACATCATATTTCATGGGTTTACATATTTAGGTGAATAATTTGTATCTTTGCAGCCGAAATTATGGGAAGAATTCTAGCCATTGATTACGGGCAAAAAAGAGTGGGTATCGCTGTTACAGATGAATTAAAAATGATTGCTTCAGGATTGAAAACCGTTGCCTCAAAAGACATCTGGAAGTTTCTTGCCGATTACCTCAAGACAGAAAAAGTGGAAGCCATTGTTGTTGGAGAACCACGCGATATGATGAACCGGCCCTCCGATTCAAGTCGGTTTGTTGAACCTTTTGTTCGTAAACTCAGGAAAACTTACCCGACTTTAAAGGTGGATCGTTTTGATGAACGGTTTACTTCAAAAATGGCTTTTCAAACCATGATTGATGGCGGGTTAGGGAAAAAACAACGGCAAAATAAAGCTTTGGTTGACACCATTAGCGCCACCCTTATTTTACAATCTTATCTTGAATCACAAAAATTTTAAAAAATGATGTTACCCATCACAGCATATGGTCATCCCACCTTGAAAAAAAAGGGAGAAGAAATTGATGCAAATTATCCCGGTTTAAAAGAGCTTATCGACAATATGTTCGAAACCATGTACGAATCAAATGGCGTGGGACTGGCTGCCCAGCAGGTAAATCGTGCCATCCGGTTGTTCATTGTTGATGCTACGCCATTCGAACCTGAATACCCTGAAGCAAAAGATTTTAAAAAGATTTTCATCAATGCTAAAATCCTTCGTGAAGAGGGCGAGGAGTGGGAATTTGAGGAGGGATGTCTCAGTGTTCCCGGAATTAACGAGTACGTTTCGCGCAAACCCGTTATTTATGTCAGCTACTATGACGAAAATTTCCAATTTCACGAAGAAGAAAAATTTGAAGGGATTCAGGCAAGAATTATGCAGCACGAATATGACCATACCGAAGGGATTGTCTTTATCGAGCGACTTCCAAATTTCAAAAAACTTTTGTTGAAGCGTAAATTAAACGATATCACCACCGGTAAATTTAAACCGGCTTACAAAATGCTTTATCCCAGGAAAAAGAAATTCCGTTAACTGTTTTGTTCCGTTTGTTACTTGCCGGAAAAGAGGGGCTGCTTGTTTACCTGGAGAATTAAATCTTAATTCATATTGGGGTCGACCGGGAACTGGTGCCATAGGCGATATTCTTCGCCCAGTTTTTGAGTCATTTTTTTCCAAAGCAGCTCAGGAGGGGTGAAAAATATTTGTTTGGCCGAGATGCGTGTAATGGCCCATGAATTTCTTTTTAACTCATTTTCCAATTGATGGGCTGCCCATCCGGAATAACCCATAAAGAAGCGGATATTTTGTTCATTCAAAAGTCCCTGATTGGCCAAAGCAGTGATGGCTTCCATTTTACCGCCCCAATATAAATTCTCTTTAATCTTGATGGCTCCTTCAATTTTATCCCCAATCGTATGGACAAAAAACAGCCGGTTGGTTTCAACCGGCCCCCCAATAAATAGTGGGAGGGGGAGGTCATGAAAATCACTGGATACTTCGTTAAGTTTGGTATTGATGCCTTTGTTTAAGACAACGCCATAAGTTCCTTTTTCGTTGTGCTCTGCCAGAAGAATGACAGACCGGCCAAAATAATAATCGCCCATGAAAGGCTCCGACAGCAGCGTACGACCTCTTGCCGGTTTCAGGCTGTTCGATTTTATTTGTATGAGGCGATCAATTTTCATTTTTCAACTTATTCTGCTACTTTTACCGCTTTAAATTAATCAAAAAACATACCAAAATATTTTGCATAAACAGCAGAACCATAATAAATTTCTGGAACTTCGCAGCAAGTTTCCGTTTTTTGTTTATCAAAGCTACCGTGCTGAGCGGACCAAACATAGCCTGAAAGCGGAATTTACTTTTAATTTATCCGACAAGTTTGTCTTTCATCCGCGCATCGAAATTCCCGCGCGCAATTTTTACGATTTTGACAAAATGGGTGACCCTGCCATTGATTTGCTGGTCTTCCATATTGGCATGGTCGAGCTGGTTAGCTATTGGAAAGCCACTTGTTCTCCCAACGTGAAGGTGTTGCCTCATGCGCTCGATGAAGCTCAAATAGAGTGGTGGAAAAAGTTATATTTTAATGGCTTGGGTGAGTTCTTTTATCTAAATGGTATTGAAACCACCCAGGAAGATTTTATGATGATTTCCGCAACGGGTACAAAAATTTCACGGGCAAATGGAGCATTGAATCCGGAAAGCGTACTGGTTCCCATTGGGGGCGGTAAAGACTCGATTGTAAGCCTTGAGGTGTTAAAAAATGGTACTTTCGACATAAAACCTTTTCTTTTAAATCCAAGAGAAGCCAGTCTTCGTACCATCGATATTGGAGGTTTTAGTGCTGATGAATCCGTAATCGTAAACCGTTTTCTGGAT
>CBETNY010000142.1:0-5274 GCA_965537275.1 uncultured bacterium
TGTATAATGTTTTAATAAATTTATTTAAAAAGATAATAAATTAGTTTTGATATTTAAGTTATAATAAAAAACCCGAGACATAAATATGTTCGGGTTTTAAAATTAGAAGTAGATACTTTATTTACGAAGCCATCTCTGTAATTCTATGAAAATACATGGCAAATGAGCGATACAAAAAGTGTGTCCATTTACCGAAAGGTACAATAATTAAAGCCCATTGAACCAAAACAATAAGTTGTATCAGATACAACCAAACATTAGTTTCAAGAATGTCAATATCGATAAAAATACGGACAAGGAAAGCCGTTAAGCCCATCAAAAACAACCAGATGACAAAAAACCAATCGCTGGGTTGAGAGTGCTTACTGATTTCCTTATCTTTTATAATACGTCGTCGCATAAAATCGAAAGTTACCACAAAAATTACAGCACTTTCCACGTAGCCCAAAATGATAATAAACATACTTTGCGTAGAAAACCAATCAAGAAATACTGTTGTAAAAAGTAAGCTGAGATAGCCCAAAACCAAGATAAAATGCTCGAACCAGCGAAGCTGATTGTCATCGCAACCAAGGGTTCGTTTTTGGGTAAACATGTGTACAATAAGTTCGCCAATTGCTTTGAAATATGCAGAAACCGGAGCTTTTATTCCCGGTTTATAGATGGTAAACCACCACATGTGAATAATGTTTGGTAACAAAATCACGAAAGCGACAAGGGTAATGGCAGCAAATTCAAAGATATGCCCATAATGCATAATGGTTTCCAAATGAAAATGTTCGGAAGCACCAAACCAAACTACTGCTAACGCTAACAGGACAAAAGCACTTATTGAGGCAGCCAATGATTTATACAGCCAACCCGAGAGACCTGTCCAGTCATACTTCGAGGTAAGCCACCTGCGCAACGACATCATCAATTCACCGGGGTCTGCTTCCCTCGGGCAGGTTGTGCTGCATTCGCCGCAATAATAACATAGCCAGGGGTCAAGGGAAGACTTTATTTCGTCCTCCAACCCAAGAACACTATACCTTACCATTTTTCTCGGAAACGAATTTTCTTCATCTGACAAAGTACAGACTGCTGTACAATTTCCACAATTGTAGCAGGCATTAGGGTCAAAGGCCCCGTATTTTCTTAATTCTTCTGTAAATTCAGGATTAATCCTTGCCATTGCTCTTTATTTTATAATAAAAATATTCGTCCATATCATCTATTTCACCGGTTTCAACAAAACCGTATTTCAGCAAACTCATTAATTGAAACATCACTTCCTGCTTAGGCAGGTTCAATTCCGCAGCCAATTGGGGAACTGTTTTGTCACCCTCTTTTAAAGCATTAAGCAGTTGCTTTTTCATTTTTGTAAAATATTTTAACTGCTCGGTAGCTTCTTTCGGAACAGGGCGTTTCTCTTTAAGATATTTTGCCGTTTTACCTTTTTCAATTTCCATTGTTTCTCATTTTAATCGTTAGGAATTAGGGCATCTATCATGCTTTCCACATCAACATCGGTTAAACCAATGAGGTTCAGTGCATTTGTGGGGCATACAGGTAAGCACATGCCGCAGCCTTTACAAACTGCAGGATTAACTTTGGCAATAAATTTCCCACCCACTTCTACTTTTTCAAAAGCACTGTAAGGGCAGGCTTCTTCACATTTGCCACACCATTCGCAGGCTTTTTCATCCACTTCGGCAACTGTAGGCTCCAGCGCCAATTCACCTGAGTTGACCAGTGAAAATGATTTTGTAGCGGCTGCAAGTGCCGAATTCATGGATTCCATGATATTTTTCGGTCCCTGGCTTGCCCCTGCAATGGTAACTCCATCAATCACCGTTTCAACAGGACGTAACTTCATGTGAATTTCATTGAAGAATTTATCCCTGCCACGGGGAACTTTTAACAGGTTTCCAATTGAGTTATCTTGTCGCGGAACCATTCCGGTAACAAGGACCACCAAATCGGCAGCCACTTCGAGCTCTTTGTTTTTGGTAAGTACATCTTTGATTTTTACAATGGTTTCTCCACCTACTTTCTCAATAATGGGTGGGTCATGTTCAAAAGATTGAAGATAAACATCTCCAAGACGAGATGATTCATCATACCAGACTTCAGCTTTACCATAAGTGCGTATTCCTCTGTTAAAATGGAAATTATGAATCCCTTTATACTTTTTCTTGGCAGTTATGGCTGTATGAATAGTTGAAGTACAACAATAGCGGGAGCAGTATTTGTTTTCGCCGTCAACCTGCCGGCTGCCAACACAATAGATGTAAGCAATGTTTTTTATCTCTTTGCCATTGTACATCAACTTGTCATCACAATAGTGTACAATACGTTTAAACTGAGGCAGGGTGACCACATTATCAATTTCGCCATACCCAAATTCGCCCTTTTTAGGTTCGTAAGGATCGAAACCCGTAGCAAGTAATATTGAGCCGACTTTTATATTCAGGTATTCAGTTTTTTGACTAAAGTCAACACCACTGCATACTTTTTCGCATTCACCGCAACGGGTACAATTTTTCATATCAACAGCCGGCAATTGAGGATATTCACTGGGATAATTATGATAGATAGCTTTCCGTTTCGTAATATTGAAGTTAAATTCATCGGGAACCTCTACCGGGCAAACATCTATAGCTTTTTGCAGTTCACCGGGATTGCACTGTAATTTAAAATGGCGTGGGGTTACTTTTACCTTCAAGTTAAAATTGCCGACACTGCCACTTTGTTCAACTAATTCGGCACCTGTGAACAGTGTAACACGCTTATGTTTCATTACTTCATCATACAGCCTGGTAATTAGTTCTTTACCTGTTTCTTCGGTAATACAAAGGTCGTCCCATTGAGCCGCTCGTCCACCCACGAAAAACTCTCGTTCAATCAAAAAAACTTCCGAACCGGCCTCGGCAAGTTCAATAGCAGCACGCATACCGGCAACACCGGCTCCAATTATAGCCACAGCATTAGTTGATTTCACTTTGATGGGGTCAAGTGCTTCGGCATTGCGCACCTTGGCAATGGTTGCCTTTACAATTTTAATGGCTTTTTCCGTAGCACCTTCTTTATTATCGGAATGCGCCCAGGAAACCTGTTCACGAATATTGGCATGAACGTAATTGTATTTGTTTAAACCTGCCCGCTCGCTTACTGCCCTAAAAGTAAGTAAATGCAATTTGGGTGAGCACGAAGCTACGACAACACCATCTAATTGATTGTCTTTAATATCCTCAACCATTTCCTTTTGGTTGGAATCGGCACAAGCAAACATCGTGGTTTTTGCAAGAAAGACTCCCTCATCATTTTCTACTGCCTTTCTGACTTTTTCCACATCCACATAATCGGAGATGTTTCCTCCACAGTGGCAAACATATACGCCTATTTTTTTATTCATTTTGCTTCCTCCTTCCTTAAATAACTTGTTGCTTCGGCAGATGCAGCACCTCCTGACAAAATTGAATCAGGAATGTCCATTGGTCCGGAAGCAGTTCCGGAGACAAACACTCCTTCGATACTTGTTTTTGCGGGACTTGCCAGAATATCGGATTGATCAATAAAACTGAAAGGATCCAGTTTAAGTTTTTCATTATCAAAAACTTCATCAATTCCCCGATTAGGCAATACGCCAACGGAAAGCACCACCATATCGTGTTCGGCTTCTTTAACCACTCCGGCTTCAATATCTTCGTAACGTAAAATTAAGTTCCCGTTTTCTTTTTCGGTAATTTTACCTACTTTCCCTTTGACAAATTCAACACCCATATCCTGAGCCTGGGCGTAAAACTCGTTGAACCCTTTGCCAAACGCCCGGATATGCAAATAGTAAATGGTAATATCAGCCATGGGTAAAGCTCCCATAAGCAATTGTGCCTGTTTAATGGAATACATACAACAAACCTGAGAACAGATGGGGTTTCCCACCGATTTGTCGCGGGACCCGGTACATAAGACATAGGCAATGTTATCAGGCATTTTTCCGTCGCTCGGTCGCAAAACAGTATTAAACGGACGGGTTGGAGCCAACTCGCGCTCCATTTGCATCGAAGTAATTACATTGGGAGATTTGTCATAATTATACCGTGGGATTTTTAGCGGGTCGAACAGTTTAAATCCTGTAGCAGTTATTACAGATTTTATCTTCACCAAATATTTCTCTTCGGTTTGGGTAAAATCAATACAATTAGTAGGACAAGCACGTTCACATGCGCCACAAAGAATGCAATTTTCAATGTCAATGGCAGCTGCTCTTGGACTTGCTATACTAAAAGGAATATAGGCCGCTTTACGACCCACCATATCATATTGATATTCATCTTTTACACTTACCGGACAAGCTTTTTCACACAATTGGCAACCGGTACAAGCTTCAACATCCACATAGCGTGGTTTTTGCAAGACAACTGCTTCGAATTGGTGTTCCTTTATCTTGGAAATTTTCACTGGTTGGGCTCCCGTAAAAACTGTAATGTTTGGATGCCGGGCAATTTCAGAGACTTTTGGCGTGGTGATACAGGCAGCACAATCAAGGGTAGGAAATACTTTGCTTAACATTATCATTTTCCCGCCAATGGATAATTCTTTCTCAACGATTAAAACTTTATAGCCCAAATTAGCAAGGTTCAATGCTGATTCGCCACCGGCTATTCCGCCACCAACCACAAGAACATCGTATTCCAATGTTTTCATTTGTTCCTGCATATTTATTAATTTGAAGATTTACTTAAATATTCTGCAAAACTTTTTACGTGTTTTACGAATGGTTCACTACACACAGAACAAATGGCTGCCATTTTTAAGCGGGCAGGATCCATTCCTTTCTCTTTTAGCATTTCCTGTGTAACACGCATCAACGCTCCTGTTTTTTCGGTACATGACTCGCCATAAGGGCAGTCAGTACCATCGGCAGCGATAAACACACCGTCGAAACCCTGCTCAAGCGCATGCATAATCCAACGGGGTTTGATGGCGCTTGAACAGGGGATGGGGATGGTGTAAACAGTGGGCGGATAGTGTAATTTCAACAACCCCGCCATGTCGATAGCCGGATCAGATATTTTCTCAGTAGAAAACACCAGAATCTTCGGACTATTATTTACTTTTCCACCTGCCATTTTTATTTTCTTAAAATAATTTTAAAAAAACCGGATTCTTCTATTGTTCCGAGATATTCGAATCCCTTTTTGGTACACCATTTAGGGATATCGCGTTTCGTTCCTTCGTCGGCTGACAAAACCTCCATTACCTGACCTTTTTCAATTTGGCCAATCGCTT
>CBETNY010000143.1:0-5251 GCA_965537275.1 uncultured bacterium
AGGCGACCGAAAAAATGTTAAACAGTATTGAAACAAAAAACACAAGACTGAACAAGTACGCCAAAAGCCATAAAACAGCCACCCTATAAAAAGAATTTAAAAAGAAAGGCCGGGTCTCCGGATATTAAACAAATGATATTCAAAAACAAACGCACATGAAGTTAAAAATAGCAGTATTAGCGGGCGACGGAATCGGCCCGGAAATTATTGAACAAGCAGTAAAGGTATGCAAAGCCATTGGCAAACGATTTAACCATGAATTGGAGTTCAACAGCGGCCTGGTTGGGGCAGTTGCCATTGATGATTGCGGCAACCCCTTTCCCGATGAGACTTTTCAACTGTGTAAACAATCGGACGCCGTTCTTTTTGGGGCCATTGGTGATCCCAAATACGACAACGACCCACTGGCCAAAGTACGCCCCGAACAGGGTTTGCTTGCCATGCGTAAGCAACTGGGATTGTTTGCCAATGTCAGACCGGTCACCACTTTCGAATCATTAATTGATAAATCACCCATTCGCCCCGATTTGGTGAAAGGGGTTGATTTTGTTGTAATTAGAGAACTAACCGGCGGGCTCTACTTTGGCAAACCGCAAGGGCGTTCCGAAGATGGGAACACAGCCTACGATTCATTGAGCTATAGCCGTTACGAAATTGAGCGTATCGTGCGCCTGGCAGCCGACTTTGCCATGCAACGCGATAAAAAATTGACGGTGGTGGACAAAGCAAATGTTTTGGCCTCTTCGCGCTTATGGCGCGAAGTATCAGGCGATGTGGCAAAAGCCTATCCTGAACTAAAAATGGATTTCATGTTTGTGGATAATGCCGCCATGCAGTTTATTCAGTTTCCCGCAAAATTTGATGTGGTGGTGACTGAAAACCTATTTGGCGATATACTGACCGATGAAGCCAGTGCCATTACCGGTTCGTTAGGCCTGCTTCCTTCGGCTTCCATTGGAAAACTTACTTCGGTATTCGAACCCATTCATGGTTCCTATCCCCAGGCAAAAGGAAAAAATATTGCCAACCCGCTGGGAACCATTCTTTCAGCCGCGATGATGTTTGAATACGCCTTTCAACTAACCGACGAAGCAGAAGCCATTCGTCAGGCGGTAAATAAATCATTACTCGAAAACTTTGTTACCGAAGATTTAACCTCCGTAAATCCAAAATCAACCTCCGAAGTAGGAGATTGGATTGCAAGTGAAATTTTATCCTAAAAGCAACTTTCGTTGCCGCTTTCTGTCCTTTTGAATTTGGTTCAAAAAAAGAAATCCCGTCGCAATGACGGGATTTCTTTTTTTTATCGCGGCATCAGCCCGGATCTTTTCCAAAAACAACAATTTCGTTGGCATGCACTTCCGTGATGTAGTGCTTATTGCCTGATTTATCGTCCCAACTGCGATTGACCAGTTTTCCCTGGATGGCAACCTCCTTGCCTTTCGCCAGAATCTTATTGGCAATTTCAGCTGTTTTACCCCAGGCGACAATATTGTGCCATTGGGTTTCGGTTACTTGTTTTCCTTCACCATCGCGATAATAATCGTTGGTAGCCAGAGAGAAACGGGCCATGTTGCGGTTTTCACCAAAGGTTTTCATTTCAGGGTCGTTACCCAATCGTCCAATCAGATGTACTGAATTTCTTAAAGTTGTCATGATAGTAAATTTTAAGTGATTAATTGAAATAAGTTTTTAAGAACAACAGGACAAAAGTAGGACAGAGCGGAACCGTTATTCGGTTATTAGTCATTTACTTCCGTTTAACATTCGTTTGTAGTCGTTTACAATCGGTTATCTTTAGTTAGAACGGACTTTATCCTATTCATTTCAAATGGATTAACCCAAAAAAGCGCCTGCTGCATTTTGAAACGATTGGTACAGGATTCAACATGGGTTGGTTGGTATTTTATTTGTCTTGATTTAATTCAACCAAGGCAATGAGCAAACCAGGCATATTCGTTTCGTGTACTTGTGCTTAAACACATTTTGGAATTTATTTTTTTGCCGGTCCTCAAAAAGACCCTGCTTCAGAAGTACGTCCTTCTCCGCTAAAACTTAATCGAATAGAGAATCGATTCAACCTGAAGCATTAAATCGCGCTTTTTCTTGTTGGGCTGATAAACGTACCCTTCCAACGTGATGATGTGGTGGTTGGTGGGATGCAAGAAGGTATAGCTGACAAAAGGCCCGCCCATAAAGTCGTTTTGCACTTTCCACAGTCCGCGCAATTCGACGGTATAGCCGGCCGGAAAATCATCCACCAGCCTGGCTTTTGGTGGAACAAACTTCATCTCTTTGGTCATGTAGGAACCATCCGTTGGACCGGGAATATATTGTCTTTCATATTGTTGGCAACGAGCAAGGATACTCTTTCTGGAGAACTGCAAGGTATCTTTATAGGGTTCCGACAAAATAACGATCCCCTGGCTATACTTCATGGCCTCGCGCCGCAGCCACATAAAACCGGGTTCGGATTTGGCGACATAAAACCCTGAGGGAATTTCCAAACGAAAGCCAAAGGCTTTTTGAACTTTTGCCATGGCCTTGGTGTTCAGTGAGGGCCTGAATACGGAACGGATTCTTTCGCGTTCCGACTGGAGATATTTTTCAATAAACAGCTGGTGTTTTAATTTAAACACCCGCACAAATTCATCGGCAGAGGGTGCTGTGATTTTAAATACCCTTTGAGGACTTGCCCACAAATCCTTTTTTGTTTCAATTTTGGCTTGCAATACCTTCGGATCAATCTCAACCACCAAAATATTTCGGTGTTTTTTAAATAAATCGCTAAAATTGGAAACCTTAATGTGCAGCAATTTAAACAAGGGTTCGCTTTGTGGTAAGCCATACTGATCTTTTGAAAAATATTGACGAATCACCTGGCCAATCTGTGTATTCCACTGATCTTCGTTTTGCAACACCACCAACACCTCCGATGTTCCGCCCAAAGAACGGGATTTTTTATATTTTGATTCCCTGTTTGTACATGCTGAAAGTCCAAACAGTATAATAGCCGTCAAAAAAACGACTCCCCGAACCTGATACTTTTTCATATTACATTCATTTGTGATGCCAATATAACGCAAAAACACCGGTCGTAGTATAAAGCAGCCTCGACTATCTGTGCCGAAAGAACCCTTAGCTGATTAGGGCAATTTTTATTTTTTGTCCCGGGCGAAGGTGGTGTGAGTTACGGATATGATTCAACCGTTTGATTTGATCGACGGTTACTCCTTCGTATTCTTTGGCGATATCCCACAGTGTATCACCCCGTTTCACCACATGGTAAAGATATTTACCTGACTTCACACTATTTGCCGCTTTGGAAGCCGGTTTGTACACAAACAGCTTTTGTCCGGGATAGATCCTTGTTTTGCTTAGGTTGTTCCACTCACGCAAATCAGTGACGGTACATTTATATTTTTTGGCAATCAGCCCCAGGTTTTCACCCGAACGGACCGTATGGACACTTTTGTTGTGTTCACGACTTAGGGGCACACTGGTTTTTTGATAAAACTGACGACTTCCAGCGCCAAAAACAATCAGTTTTTGCCCGGGATAGATTCTACTACTTCTCAACCGATTCCACCGTTTCAGTTGATTAATGTAAACATGATATCGTTTGGCAATCAAACCAAGGTTTTCGCCACTGCGCACAATATGCACCTCACGATTTCCGGCTTTTTTTATGGCAGCCAATAATTTATCATGGGCAATGCCCTTTTTTGTTTTGTAAGCGTATAAAGCTTTCTCATTATTTAAAAAATCATCCGTAAACTGTCGTGGAAGACGAATCCGGTAGTATTTATCGTGCGTAGCCGGAATAATCCCTTTTTTAAATTGAGGATTTAAGAAGCGCAACTCATCCATAGGGATTCCAAACATTTCGTGTAACTGATCAAACGAAAGCGCATCTCTTACCGTAACGGTATCGATGTCATAAAAAAAGATACCCGGCTTGCGAGGATAGAGATGATGGGCGGAAGCATAATTCATCACATAATTAACAGCAATAAAAGCCGGCACATAACCCCGGGTTTCGCGCGGCAGGTAAGGCCAGATCGCCCAATAGTTGCGTGTTCCTCCGGCTCTCCGAATGGCACGATTTACATTTCCTGCGCCCGAATTATAAGCCGCCAACGCCAAAGACCAATCATCATAAATATCGTAAAGGTCCTGCAGATGTTCACAGGCCGCTTTGGTAGCTTTATAAGGATCAAAACGGTCGTCAACCAATGAATTTACTTTTAAACCGTATACCTTGCCCGTACCATACATAAACTGCCACAATCCTTTTGCCCCCTTATTGGAACCGGCAGCCGGATTTAACGCCGATTCGACCACGGCTAAATATTTTAACTCCAAAGGCATGTCGTACTGATCCAACAACTGCTCAATCATTGGAAAATAAATTCCGGCCAATCCGAGTACTTTTTCGGTTAATGCCCGACGTTTATCGGCATACAAATGGATAAAGGCTTTTACCTGTTTGTTGTAAACAAACTCAAAGGGAGATTCCAAATTTAAACGTGCAATTCTTTTTGCATAAACCGAATCGAGAAACTGAGGAATTTCATTTGAAGAGACTCTTTTTTCATTACGCAGGCTCGTATCCAACACCAAATACTCCTTTTTATAAAACTTCACATACGCCAGGCTGTCCAGGTTGTGAACCAAAGGGGAATCTTCAATGAGTAAATGACCGTGAAAATTAATGGTTTTACTAATACTATCGTTAATTTGATCGAGGCGGGAAATCTTATCGGGTAACTGCAATGAATCACGCGTAGATGGAATCACCGTATCGGGTGTTTGCAGTGTTGTATCCGCCAATACGTGCCGGGTTGTGTCCGTTTTCACCCTGGCAATAGTATCCTGCTTCGCAAAAATAGCACAGGGAAAAAACATAAAAAACAAAATCAAACCTAAAAAATACTTTTTCATTACACCAAGCTTCTTATTTTAAATAATTGGGCAGAAAGAAAAAACCACTTTGAAATAAAGTGGTTACACCTACCAAACCCTCACCTCAAAACCGGATACAACCATTCGTCATGAGACAATCAATAATTTGAAAGGAAAAAATCGTCGACCTACTCTTTTCCTGAGTTTTCATTCTTTGTCGACTCTTCACCTTCGTTAATTCCCTCTTTAAATTCTTTTACCCCTTTACCAATGCCACGCATAAGTTCGGGTATTTTACGGCCACCAAACAATAAAACGATCACCAAAACAATAATTACTATTTCAG
>CBETNY010000144.1:0-5224 GCA_965537275.1 uncultured bacterium
TTTTCCCATTCCAAACCGCCTGACCGCCTTCGGCCTGCATATCATTAACCAGATTTCCGGCCGAATCGGTAATTTTTACGGAGGCATCAGTTACCAGCCCTTTGATGGCAATGGGGCCGGAATATCCGGGTCGCACCGGATTAGGAAAAGCATACACATCAGTATTGGATGCGTGTCCAAAGGTTGCCGATGAGCGGTAAGAAATCAACCCCTGATCGGTACCGATAAAGACCTCACCCTCGCCATCGATGGTGATTCCCGTGATTGAATTGGAAAGCAGGGGGCTGTTTTCAGCCGTAAAATGAGCCACTTGTTTAAGGCCGTCGGCAGACAACAAAAAAACGCCCGCCCTGCCCGTACCGATCCATTTGCGGTTGGCACCGTCCACAGCAATGGCGGTAACCGTTTCGGTAACCAGCAACAAATCGGCAAGTCCCGAACCATCATTCCGCGGGACCAATATTTGTTGGGCATCAAAGTCGACACCTGAAGTAAAAATATCACCCGGATTGTAAAATACAGCCACCCCCTGGTCGGTGCCCACCCATACGGCACCATTACGATCGGTAGCAAAGCTGTAAACGGCACTGCCGGGGATATTCCCGTTGCCGCGCGAACCATTCAATACTTTTACCTGATCGTCGGAGACATCATCAATTGTATTGTTATCAGAAAAAACAATGAGCATCCCATTTTTCCTTTTACGAATCCATACCTGATTGTAGGCATCAACCATTAAATCGGCCACATCGATACCGCTGAGGCTGTTTCCCAGATAAAACGATTTCCAGTTTCCATCATTTTTTAAAACCGACAGCAGGTTACGGGCCCCCGAATTGGCTACCCATAAATTGTGGTTGTTGTCAAAATCCATCCCACTGATATTTACCTGATTTGTATTGGACAACCATGGCCCCAGACTACTATTTTGAGGGGTATAGATTTTCGTCAGTTCACCCTGTTCAAATTTTAATATCCCCACCTGCCAGGTACCCACATAGGCAATGTCCGGGTTGGCGGGATCTACCTTCACGCTAACCATATCGCTAATACTGTCGAATGCCGGTGTATTGGTGTAATTGTAATTGGTCCATTCACCTTGATCAAAAGCAAAAACCCCATCGTGGAGATAAGCTTTTGACCAATTGGACTGATATCCTCCGGGGACCACCCACAATTTGTCGGCTTGCGCATCCAAGGCAAACACGTGCTGGCTGGCCGGGCCTGCGGGTTTAATAAACTCACCGCTTCCATCGCCCGCCGCCTTGAGTAATCCGTGATTTGTGGTGGCAATCCAAATGCTTTGATTCACATCGCCGGTGGCTGCCAACGGCTCAATGGATTCACCCTGTGCCTGATGAATGTTCAGCACCTCTTTTTCTGTTTTGTCATATGCTTTTACTGAATACCGGTTTACCACAAACAAAAAGTCATTCACAACATTGATTTGGGCATGTCGATCATGGTTTCCAGGCAAAAAATCGCGCCATTGATTCCCGTCAAACACATAGAGGGTATCTCCATCCCAATTACCGGATGAGTAATTGGCATACACCTTATCTCCGAAGGCCGTTACCTGGTTAAAAGCCTGCTCCGGATGATAAAAAGCATTGACGCGATGCCAGAAATGAAAATCAGCCAGGTTAGCTGCCTGCCTGTTTGCGTAAAACAATCCGGATTGGGTGGCGGCGAAAAAAGCTGTATCGTTGGCCGTTACATCCATCACATTCAGGGCTTTCCCTTCGGGACCAATAAAATAGGTATCTTTAATTTCCTGGCGGGAAACATCCAGTACCACAATTCCAAAACTACACGACAAAAAAGCAAACTGACCCTGAAAGAAAATATTGTGAATGGTTTTCACACCCAACATCTCTTTGTTGTATATATCAGGAATATTGGTCACCTCGCCGCTTTCATCAATCAGGTCGATGTTAGCATCCGAATAAGCTACCAACAACTGTTTGTTTTGGGCATCGTAAGCAATTTTGCTGATGCCCACATCATTCAGCCCGGCCACTTTATCAAAAGCCGCCACACGTTGATCGTCAGGATCGTAAGTAAATAAACTATAAGGGGTTGCCGCATAAATCAGGGTGTTGGTTTGTGCTACATCAATTACCTTTTGGTAAGGTAAGTGCGTACGCCAATGGCCAATACCAATTCCTTGGCCAAAAAGATGGACCGCCATAAAAGTGAAAAAAAAACTAAAGAGAATAAAAACTTTCTTCATGTATTTCGATTTTGCGATTCAGTGTCCGAAAACAACCCCAGCAGCCTTTATGAACCACCCGAATATCCATTCCGGAGATTTCATTCACTGGCGTCGGATCAACCTCTTTAATCAACCTTAAAAATAGAAAAATATTGCATTGCCGGACAAGGTAAAGCATATCCGAAGAAAAAACCGGTGCAATGGCTACGTTTTCCAAGACCTGCTGCGTATCTGACGGTTAGATTTACATTGCCCTTTGGGTACAGATCTAAAACCAGACTAAAAGCAATTCCCATGGCAATGATGGCCTAAAAAAAATCCGTCACCTTCGGGAAAGTGACGGATTTTTTTATCCATTGAGGCTTATTGAATAACCACCTTATTTTCCGGATGATTAATCTTTTCGGTGACGTTGGGTGAAGGTTCTTTCACCAGTGTTAACTCTTTGATTAAATTTTCAGCACCGGCATATTTATCAATCACAAAAAGCACATAGCGGATATCCACATTAATGGTTCGCTGCAATTCAGGATCAAATTTAATATCACCGCTCATGGCTTCCCAGTTACCGTCGAATGCCAACCCAATCAGTTCGCCACGACCGTTCAAAATGGGACTTCCCGAGTTACCACCGGTAATATCATTGGTACTCAAAAAATCGGTAATCAGGTGATTACCCTCTCCCCACTGACCAAAATCCTTGGCTTTGAATAGCTCTTTAAGCTTTTGAGGAACAATAAATTCGGGGTTGGTCGGGTCTTCCTTTTCCATCACACCATACAAATGAGTGACAAAATCGTCGTGTACCGCATCCCGCGGTGAATACGCTTTCACGGTCCCATAGGTCAACCGTAAGGTAAAGTTGGCATCGGGGGCATAATTTTTTTCAGGATGCATCTCCAACAAACCGGCAATAAAGAGTCGATGTCCACGGGAAAGAAGACTTTGATATTGACGCGATTGAGCCGCAATGGTACGATACTGCTCCAAAAAGGCGTTCCAAGCCACCCATGCAGGATCTTTTTTCAATTTCTTTGCTTTGGGATTTGCCAGAAAAGCTTCCACACGCTGTTGGTTGGCAAATATTGATTTGGCAAAAACCTTATCGGCGTAAGCACCAAAGTTGTGTTTGTATTTTTTAGCCACCTCTTGCAAATAGGCAGGTTGCTGGTCTTTGGGTACGTTTTCGAAATACATCTGCATCATCGATGCCAATAAGTTACGGTCAATCGCGGCATTGTAATCTTTAAAATAATCGGCCAACCGACCTTGCAGTCGTTTCACCTGACTTTGAATGCGTTCGGGTTTAACATCTTTCTTTTCCAGCGTCTTTTCAAGACCGGCGAAACCTGCGGCAAATTTTAGAATTTCCGGTCCGCGATAGATTCCTTCAAGAAAATAATAGCGGGCATACACATATTGACTCATGCCATCATAGGCTTTTTTCAAATCGTTCAACACCTCACCATATTTGGCTTTACGTGCCGGATCCTGGTTGACCCAGTTGGAGAATTCGGCTTCAAGGGCCTCTTTTTCCTGTTTTACTTTCAAACGTTTCAGTGCCTTGGTTTGCCCGATAAAATACTTCCAATAGTTAGAAGTATGGGCATATTTGGTGGCATACTGCAGACGGACTTTCGGATCGGCATTCATCCCCTTTTTCATGATGTTCAGTTTCTCGGTCCTGATTTTTACAATGGTAGGATTGCTCAAATGAATGGCCATATCCACTCCATACGAAGAAAGAAAACGCTGTGTGCTCCCCGGGTTTCCCATAATCATGGTAAACTGGCCCTCGGTTTTGGGGGCAATGTTAATGGGCAAAAAGTGTTTGGGTTTTAGTGGAACATTCTCTTTAGCATATTTAGCCGGACTTCCGTCAGGAGCCGTATAAACCCTGAAAATAGAGAAATCGCCGGTGTGGCGGGGCCACATCCAGTTATCGGTATCGCCTCCAAATTTACCAATGGATGAAGGCGGAGCACCCACCAGTCGGATATCAGTAAACACCTGGTAGACATAAACATAATAAGTATTACCACCAAACAATGGTTTTACTACCGTCATGTATTTCCCGTTTTCAGCGGTTTCTTTTTCGATGGCCCTGCTGTTTTTTCTCACCAATTGCTCGCGTTGGGTTTCGGTCATTTTATCGGTAACACCCTTTAAGGCCTCATCGGTCACATCCGACATGCTGACTAAAAATTTAACGGTCAACCCTTCAATGGGAATTTCTTCTTTTTGGCTGTAAGCCCAAAATCCATCTTTTAAATAATCATGTTCAACGGTACTCACCTTTTGTATAGACGAATAACCACAATGGTGATTGGTAAACAAAAGGCCCTGGGGTGAAACAATTTCACCGGTACACCCGCCACCAAAAATAACCACCGCATCTTTAATGCTGGAATGGTTGATGCTGTAAATGTCTTCGGCAGTAAGCTTCAGTCCCATTTTTTGCATCTCAGCTATATTTTTGTTCAATAACAACGGAATCCACATGCCTTCATCGGCTTTCAGGCTTCCCATGCCCATCATAAAGGCAATCAATAGAATCAGATATTTGTTCATTTGTTTTTTCATGTGTTTTATCTTTTTATTTTTCAATCTGTTTTTTTAAGTGTTTTTTTTACCGATTCAGCCACAGGCCATAAAAACCGGATATCGTATTTAAACGTATTTCTCTCCTTTTTCGACCTTTACATCGTTCACAAAAGTTCTAATCTGTTGTTCGTCTTCCTTACGGCAAATCAGTAGTACATCATCTTGTTCCACCACAATGTAATCGTCAAGCCCCTGAATAACCGCAAGTTTATCATTGGGCATATGTACGATGGTGTTTTTCGTGTCGTATAACATTACCTGGTTACCCACCACGGCATTTTGGTTTTCATCTTTTTCGCGGATGGCGTACAGCGAGCCCCAGGTACCCAAATCGGACCATCCGAAATCGACGCTGAGCACATACACATTCTCGGCTTTTTCCATCACCCCGTAGTCGATGGAGAT
>CBETNY010000145.1:0-5213 GCA_965537275.1 uncultured bacterium
AACCACAAAGGTGCCACAAAGAAGCACAGAGACTATTACACATGCAAGATTTTTTTTTCAACTTTATTTATAAATATCACCAAGTGCGAAACTTTAGTTGATGACAAAACAAGCCTGCCTAAAATTTATAAAATGATAAATGAAAATCTTCCCACAAGACTAAATAAATAGCCGGGCTAACTATGTTCCGTTCATCAAAATAGGACTGAACCAATAACTGAAAAAAATCATTTTAAACAATAACCTGTTTTACCACGTGCTAAGAAGTAAAAGTTTTTTACCTTTGCCGCCTCAAAAAAGCGTTCATATAAATATCGAAAAGTAAAATGTTATACCGCAGACACCTCCGAATCAAAGTCCTTCAAGCACTCTACGCCTGGTATTTAGGAGACAAACACGATTTACCCCAAAGCGAAAGAGAATTACTACTCAGTATCGACAAAGTTTATGAGCTTTTTATATATCAACTTTCCTTTCTTCTTGAAATAAGAAACTTTACCCTTAAACGGATTGAAGAAAATAAATCAAAATTTTATCCCACCGAAGAGGACTTAAATCCCAACTTGAAGTTCGTAAACAATGAAGCTTTACGCAAACTGTCGGAAAACGTAGACCTTAATAATAAGGTTGAAAAATTGAAAATCAACTGGCATCCTGAAGAAAATATGCTGCTTAAGTTTTACCTTGAGCTCAAAGAGGCCGATTTTTATATAAAATACATGAACGATCCGAAACAATCGCTTGAAGAGGATAAAAAATTCCTGATAAAAGTGGTGGATCGGCTCATGATGGGTTTTGATATGTTGCGTTCGTATTACGACGAAAAGAGTGTGTATTTTTCAGATAGTTATGATCTTACCGGAATTTTATTGGTGAAATTTATTGATACCATCAACCATAAATTTAATGCTTCGACTTCCATTCCGGGTATTTACACCACTTCCAATAAAAAAGTTAACGACGACAAGCTTTTTGTGCGAAACCTTTTTCGTAAAGTAATTTTGAAAGATGAGCAACTGACCACGATTATTATCGCCAAAACACGAAATTGGGATTACGAACGTATTCCCGTAATCGATGTCATCCTTTTAAAAATGGCCATTGTCGAACTTCAGGAAATGGAAACCATTCCCGTTAAGGTTACCCTGAACGAATACATTGAGCTGGCAAAATATTTCAGCACTTCAAAAAGCAAGACCTTTATCAACGGGGTTTTAGACAAATTGATAGGTGAGTTTCGCAAAGAAGGACTCATAAAAAAAACCGGCAGAGGGTTGATCGATTAACTATGCTAATTCCTATTTCCTTCCCTGGATCTTACATCTGCTTAGACTGAATTTGAATTAGGTTATTCACTTGCCTTATCCTCTTTTTTTTTGCAGTTAATTTCCTACTTTTGCAAAGCTTGTAAAAGCCCTAGTGCTTTTATTGTTTGATGAATTAACCTTAAAACATTTGTTATGGCATTTGATATTGAAATGATCAAAGGTGTGTACGACCGTTTTCCGGAACGTGTGGAAGCCGCCAAAAATTTGCTGGGACGCCCCATGAGCCTGGCCGAAAAAATTCTTTATTCCCATTTGGATGAGGGAAAAGCCACCAAGACTTATAAACGTGGTGAAGATTATGTTGATTTTCGTCCCGACCGTGTAGCCATGCAGGATGCTACGGCACAGATGGCCCTGTTGCAATTTATGCAAGCCGGTAAATCGACCACAGCTGTTCCGTCAAGTGTACACTGCGACCACCTGATTCAAGCCAAGGAAGGCGCAGGGAAAGATTTGGACAGAGCGATTTATACCAACCAGGAGGTTTATGACTTTCTGGCTTCGGTATCCAATAAATATGGCATTGGTTTTTGGAAACCGGGTGCCGGAATTATTCATCAGGTGGTGCTCGAAAATTATGCATTTCCGGGTGGGATGATGATTGGAACCGATTCGCATACGCCCAATGCCGGAGGACTTGGCATGGTTGCCATTGGTGTTGGCGGTGCTGATGCAGTGGATGTAATGGCCGATATGCCCTGGGAATTGAAATTTCCCAAGCTGATTGGCGTGAAACTAACCGGAAAACTCAGCGGATGGCTCGCCCCTAAAGATGTCATTTTACGTGTGGCCGATATCCTAACCGTAAAAGGCGGTACCGGCGCCATTGTTGAATATTTTGGTGAAGGTGCACGGGCCATGTCAGCTACAGGCCGTGCCACCATCTGTAATATGGGTGCCGAAATTGGCGCAACCACTTCTACCTTTGGTTTTGATGAAAATACGGCTGAATATCTGCGTCAAACCGGACGTGCCGATGTGGCTGAGCTGGCTTCTCAGATTGCTCCTTACCTGAACGGTGATGAGGAGGTCTATGCTAATCCTGATAAATATTTCGATCAGGTGATTGAGATTAACCTCTCTGAATTGGAACCCGCGCTCAACGGTCCTTTTACCCCCGATTTGCGTACTCCTGTTTCAAAAATTGCAGAAACTGCTAAAGCCAACGACTGGCCTTTGAATATGGAAGCCGCATTGATTGGTTCATGTACCAACTCTTCTTACGAAGATATTACCCGTGCTGCCAGTATTGCACGTCAGGCAGTTGAAAAAGGATTGAAAGCCAAATCCGAATTATTTGTCACTCCCGGTTCGGAGCAGGTGCGCTATACCATTGAAAGAGACGGGCTGATTGCCGAATTTGAAAAAATGGGTGCGGTGGTTCTGGCCAATGCCTGTGGCCAATGTATCGGCCAGTGGGATCGCGAAAGTGTTAAAGACGGTCACCGCAATTCTATCATCACTTCCTTTAACCGGAACTTTGCCAAACGAAACGATGGGAACCCAAATACTTTTGCATTTGTCGCTTCTCCTGAAATGGTGATGTGCTACGCCCTTTCGGGACGCCTCGATTTTAATCCTTTGACAGATTATCTGGTTAACGATGCCGGTGAAAAAGTGAAATTGGATGTTCCTGAAGGCATGGTTTACCCGCCAAAAGGTTTCGAGGTAAAAGATCCCGGTTATCAGGCTCCTGCAGAAGACGGAAGTAAAATTGAAATCAAAGTGAATCCCAAATCGGAACGCTTGCAACTGCTAACCCCGTTTCCGGAATGGGACGGTAAAGATATTGAAGGCCTTAAACTGCTGATTAAAGCAAAAGGAAAATGTACCACCGACCATATTTCGATGGCCGGACCCTGGTTACGTTTCCGTGGACACCTCGAAAACATTTCGCAGAACCTCTTAATTGGTGCTGTAAATTATTTTAATGACAAAACCAATACGGTTAAGGATCAGCTGGATGGACAATACAAAGCCGTTCCCGAAGCAGCCAAATCATACCGCGATGCGGGCATGGGCTCTATCATCATTGGCGATGAGAACTATGGCGAAGGCTCTTCACGCGAACATGCTGCCATGGAGCCCCGCTTTTTGGGTGTCAAAGTGGTATTGGTTCGTTCGTTTGCCCGTATCCACGAAACCAATTTGAAAAAACAAGGCGTGTTGGCCTTGACTTTTGCTGATAAAGCCGATTATGATAAAGTGCTTGAAGATGACACGTTCGATGTGAAAGGCCTTACCGGGTTTGCACCGGGTAAACCCTTAACTGTGGTCATCAAACATAGCGACGGAACCAGCGACGAAATTGTAGCCAACCATACCTATAATGCCAATCAGATTGAATGGTTTAAAGCAGGAAGTGCGCTCAATTTAATTCGCAAACAGAACATGTAATACCCAGGTAATACTACCTGATTTTGAGAAGCCCGGTTTTTCCGGGCTTTTTTTTTGTTATAACTCCTCCAATCAGTTAAATTTTATGGGATGCATTGCTCCAGACAAAAACGAATATCGTATGTTTGTAACAAATAAAATATTTGAACAACAATTCCGTTATAGAAAATACCAAATTGCCTGTCGTGAAAGGATTTTTACCTGTTTGTCTCATTTTTCTCATCCTGATTCCTTACGGATTAATAGGACAAAATGGAACCTATTCGTATCCGTTTCTCATTCAGGGAGTGTCGGCGCGTGGGGTTGCTTTGGGCTCAGAGGTATTAGCCATCGATGATGGAGATATTCAATTGGCAAGGCTTAACCCTTCGCTAATCAGACCAACCATGAATCAAGCGTTGGCTTTGTCGTATGTAAATTATTTTTCGGGGGCCAATTTTGCATTGGCACAATACGCCCGCGATTTGGGACAAACCGGTGTTTATTTGCTAAGTGTTCAATATCTGAATTACGGAAACTTTGATTATGCGGATCCATCAGGGTATCGCAGCGGTCGGTTTACGGCTTCCGATTTTGCTGTTTCGGTTGGATGGGGACGTAAGTTGAGCGACCGATTCAATCTTGGTGCCAATGCCAAACTGATTTATTCGCATTACGAAACGTACCAATCGTTTGGTATTGCCGTTGATGTAGCAGCCACTTATCACACCGCCTCAAACTGGATTATCTCGGTGGTAGCTTCACATATCGGTACACAGCTTAAAAGTTATACCGGGCAATCCAATCCCCTACCCTTCGACCTGCGGGCAGCGCTTTCCAAACGTTTGGAGCATGTTCCTTTCCGGCTGAGTCTGGTTTTTGATCATCTTGAAAACTGGAAACTGGCAATCAACGATCCGGCAAACCCGGCAGGCGGGTTTGATCCCCTCACGGGTGATCCCATTTTCCTAAAGGGTTTATCAAAAGTGACCGATGAAATGATGCGCCATTTTATTGTTGGCGGTGAATTCTATCTGGGAAAAAATTTGGTATTAAGAGGCGGTTATAATTATCGACAGCGTAAGGAAATGAGTATTAATCAACGCGTTGGAATGGTTGGATTTAGTTGGGGATTTGGTATCAAGATCAAACAATTTCAACTTAATTTTGCCCGAAACAACTTTCACCTTGCCGGCTCCCCAACTTACTTCAGCCTAACGAGTTCATTGGATCGGTTCAAATAAAGACCTCTATTTTTATAACCTGATGGATGAAATTTGGCCGTCTGAAGGGTTATTTGTAAAAATTATTTCCGGTTGATGGTTTGTGAGAATCGTTGCAAAGCCCGGTTGATATTGCTTTCGGGTAAAATAATATTGGCTTCACCCCAATACCCGAGGTCATAGCCCGGTAACATATCAGCAAATACCCGGTTGATTTTTAGTCGTTTATCGGCTTTTATGGGAAGAGGGTTTTGATTGTTAAGATCGGTACGCATCATTTCAAAGG
>CBETNY010000146.1:0-5201 GCA_965537275.1 uncultured bacterium
TGGTTGGGAACACTCAATCCTATCTGGCGCAACATGCCGATAAAGTTCTCAACACATTCGTAGAAAAAGAGGCTTGTCCCAACAACCTGGCTCCGACTTCAAGCACCACTGCTCAACTGGTCATGGGTGATGCGCTGGCCGTTAGCCTGCTTGAACTTCGCGGATTTAGCTCGAGCGATTTTGCAAAAATTCATCCGGGAGGAACTTTAGGAAAACGACTCTACCTCAGGGTAGCCGATTTGTTTACCCACAACGATGTACCCGCGGTTCAGGCAGATGACAACATGAAAAAGGTCATTCTCGAAATTTCTTCCAAGCGGCTGGGAGCCACAGCAGTACTCGACAAAGGCAAACTTGTCGGTTTAATTACAGATGGGGATTTACGACGAATGTTGCAAAAACACCCTGATATTCAGCAGCTAAAAGCCGGTGACATCATGACCAAAAATCCGAAAACCATTCAAAAAAACGAGCTGGTGGTTGATGCTTTGGCCCTAATGAAACAAAACAACATCACCCAGCTTCCTGTGTTAGACCAATCAGAATATGTAGGCGTGATTCACCTCCATGACATTTTAAAAGAAGGCATTTTATAATGAAAGCAACCGATCCAAGCAGTTTTAATGCATACAGGAGCGCCATGAACGACAAATTATTGGCCGCCCCCAACAATAAAATTATTAAAAGGATTTTCAATTTAGACACCAACACCTATCGTGACGGAGCCCTCAACGCCAAAACAAAAGAAATGTTGGGACTGGTGGCTTCGATGGTGTTAAAATGTGACGATTGTATTTACTATCACCTGGAAAAGTGTCTTGAAAATGGCGTAAGTACCGAAGAGATGATGGAGATTTTTGGTGTTGCCAACCTGGTTGGGGGAACCATTGTTATCCCACACACACGGCGGGCCATCGATTACTGGGAAAAACTAATTGCAGAACAAACACAGATCAATCATTAAGCAAAACCGAAAGATGCGACTTTGGACAAAAAATTTAGTCAAGAAGTATAAAAAACGTACGGTGGTGAAACGGGTTTCCGTCGAGGTGAACCAAGGAGAAATCATCGGCCTATTGGGACCCAATGGTGCCGGCAAAACCACAACCTTTTACATGATAACCGGTTTAATTAAACCCTTTGAAGGCCAGGTTTTTTTGGATGATATGGAGATTACCCATATGCCTATGTACAAAAGAGCGCAGCTTGGAGTGGGTTATTTGGCACAAGAAGCCTCTGTTTTCAGGCATCTTAGTGTGGAAGACAATTTGAAGGCCGTTATGGAATTTACATCGATGACCAAAGCGGAACAAAAGGACAAACTCGAGTCGTTATTAGACGAATTCGGCTTACAGCACATTCGTAAAAGTAAAGGAATCCAACTCTCGGGAGGCGAACGGCGACGGGTAGAAATTGCACGTGCCCTGGCCGTGAATCCGAAATTTATCCTGCTCGACGAACCCTTTGCAGGTGTCGACCCCATTGCTGTGGAAGATATTCAAACCATTGTTTCAAAGCTAAAAGATAAAAATATCGGTATTCTGATTACCGACCACAACGTACACGAAACCCTTTCAATTACCGATCGTGCCTATCTGCTCTTTGAAGGTGCTGTACTCAAGTATGGTACGGCCGAAGAACTGGCCAACGACAAACATGTGCGAAAAGTTTACCTGGGACAAAATTTCGAGCTTCGCAAAAAGGATAATGGAAAAGAAAAAGCACCCGGACAACCGTTTTAAAGAAAATTTAACATAGCGTACACCCTCTTTCCAACAAAAATTATTACGCTTGCATATCGGTCAGATAGAGCACCAGGGATAAAAAAAGGTAGAGCAACAAAATAAATGGGACGGCAACTATCTGAAGGAACAAAATCAGAATCACGGAGATCCCAATAAAAATATACTTGAACAAATTCTCACCCAAACCCAAATGCTTGAATTTCAAAGAAAACATGGGGAACGACGATACCAGAAGCAAAGCGCCGAAAATAGCAACGCCCAATAAAAAATAGGTATTGGTAATCAACATATAAAACAATCCCCGGTCGGTATACAATTCTTGTCGGATTAAGGGCAATGAGGCCACCAAAATGGCCAATGCCGGCGTAGGTAAACCTTTAAACGAATAGGTTTGCGAAGCATCGAGGTTAAATTTGGCCAACCGGATGGCAGACATCCACGGCACCATAAGGGCAAAAAAGGGTAAAATATTGATTGCCAGTACATCACTTAACGGATTTCCATGACTCATGGCAATCATTTGATACAAAATAAATCCGGGAGCCAATCCAAACGAAACCATATCCGACAACGAATCGAGCTGCAGCCCAACTTCCGATTTCACATCCAGTAAGCGGGCACTAAATCCATCGAAAAAATCAAATACAGCAGCAATAAAGATAAAAACACCGGCAATGGCCAAATCTTCCGGACTTCCCTTCACTCCAAAATAAATGGATACAGCCCCTGAGGTTAAATTCACTAGGGTGATGGTATTCGGTATATGTTTTTTAAGCCCCATGACAAATAAATTATTGACCAAAAGTAAAAACTTTTCCCATCTCTACCTAATCCCCCCATTATTTCCACTAACATAAAATAATGACCCAAAAACAGGCTAATCCTGTTTTGATGTGCTGATGATTGTGATTAACCTTGTTAAAAATCATGTAGGTAATTATTCCCGTAAATCAAAATACTATTTGCCCCAAAAACAACCACCTATCGGCACAAAAAAACAGGCTTTATTTGGAATAGGTTAAAATAATGTTAAATTTGCATCATCTCATTATTTTAAACAACACACAAACTATGGCAAAAATACTTGTCCTCGGTGCCGGAATTGCAGGCCATACCGCCTCTATGTGGCTCCGGAAGAAATTAAACAAAAAACATGAAGTCGTTGTTGTATCTCCTTCGGCCTACTACCAATGGGTTCCATCCAACATTTGGGTGGGGGTTGGCAAAATGACTGTTGACCAGGTCAGATTTCGACTTGACAAACGTTACAAAAAATCAGGCATTCTCTTTAAGCAGGCCAAGGCGGTCTCTATCCATCCCGAAGGGGGGCCCCATTCGGAACGAGCGTTTGTGCATATTCAGTACACCCATCCCGATCAAACAGGTAAGGAAGAAGATGTAGATTACGATTTTCTGATTAACGCCACCGGCCCCAAATTAAAATTTGAAGCCACCCCGGGGCTGGGTCCTGATGGTCACACCGTTTCGGTTTGCTCTTACGACCATGCCGAACATGCCTGGAAAAAACTTCAGGAATCCATAGCAAAAATGGAAAAGGGTGAAAAGCAAAAATTCCTGATTGGAACCGGACATCCCGCAGCCACCTGTCAGGGAGCCGCCTTCGAGTATGTTTTAAACGTACACTACGAACTTGAGAAAAGAAAACTCACTCATTTAGCGGATATTAAATGGATTACCAACGAATTTGAGGTTGGCGACTTTGGTATGGGAGGTGCCTATATAAAAAGAGGTGGATACATCACCTCCACAAAAACCTTTGCTGAATCGTTTTTGAAAGAACGGGGTATAAAATGGATTAAACGAGCCGGGGTAAAAAAAGTGGAACCGGGAAAACTTCAGTACGAACTTCTTGACGGAACCGAACATGAAGAACCCTTCGATTTTGCCATGCTTATTCCTGCCTTTTCGGGTCCCGGACTCACCGCTTTTAACAAAAAAGGAGAAGACATTACCAGTACCCTTTTTGCTGCCAACGGGTTTACAAAAGTGGATGCCGATTATACCAAAAAACCTTTTGAAGAGTGGAAAGCAGCCGACTGGCCATCCATATACCAGAATCCGACCTACAAAAATATTTTTGCTCCCGGCATTGCCTTCGCGCCACCGCATGCCATCTCAAAACCCATGTTTAGTCCCAATGGCACAAGCATATCGCCGGCCCCTCCGCGAACAGGAATGCCCTCGGGTGTTACCGGAAAAGTAGTTGCCCAGAACATTATCGACTGGATTAAAAGTGGAAAGCCGCTGATGAAACACAAAGCGTCGATGGCTAAAATGGGCGCCGCTTGTATTGTTTCGGCGGGTTTTGGCCATTTTAAAGGAGGCGCTGCCACCATGACCGTATACCCCATTGTTCAAGACTGGGACAAACACCCCCTTTACGGACGTGACATTGGCTATACGATTGGTGAAGCGGGCCTGGCAGGTCACTGGCTAAAATGGTTTATGCATTATATGTTCCTGCACAAAGCCAAAGGTTATCCATTTTGGTGGTTACTACCCGAGTAAAATAGAATAAAGAACAATTAAAGATAAAGAAAATGGAAAAAGAAGAACTGAGAACCGTTGCCTATTCCGAAGAATCATACCCACCCATGCCGACCAAAGCCACCCTGTTTTGGCGTCGGTTTTGGCCTTACCAGGTTTGGCGCTGGTTGGTGTTGAACATTAAAATTCTTCGCATTGTGGCGGGTGGTCACTCCTAACACAACTTTATCCCGACAAGCCTTCGGGAAAATTCGTAAAAGCAATGTCGTGATAGCGGCGTTGCTTTTTTTGTTCGTGCTGTTATCCCAAGACACCCCAGGCTGACCATCCAAAAAAACACCATCGCCCATTACCCGGAAAACCTTACTTTTGCAGCCCAATTTTTTGTGTGATGGAACGCTTTACAAACATAAAGATAGAAGACTTCAATTATCCGCTTCCTGATGACCGCATTGCCAAATATCCCCTGGCACAACGCGATCAATCAAAACTGCTCTTTCTGAAAGGACAAACTTTGGAAGAAAAAAAATTCAACCAACTACCCGATTTATTACCCGACAAAAGCCTTCTGCTCTTTAACGAAACCCGCGTCATTCAAGCACGCCTGCTTTTCAAAAAACCCACCGGTGCAACCATCGAAATTTTCTGTCTCGAACCCGTTGAACCCAGCAACGATTTCCAACTGGCCTTACAGGAAAAACCACCGGTAATTTGGAAATGTCTGGTGGGGAAAGCCAAACGCTGGAAAGCGGGCAGACTGGAATCAAAAGTAAAAATTGGCGACAAAGTAGTGAGTCTTTTTGCCGAAAAAACAGAACAGCTTCACGACTCTTTTCTGATTCGGTTTTCGTGGGAACCGCTCGACATTCAATTTGCAGACATCCTCGAAACTTCAGGATTAACCCCCCTCCCGCCCTATCTTCACCATGATGCGGAACAAACCGACAA
>CBETNY010000147.1:0-5193 GCA_965537275.1 uncultured bacterium
TTATATTTGATGGCACCAAAATTTGAAATCTGTGTTCCAAACTGTTTTCTTTCGTTGGCATACTGAACCGCCAAATCGATGGTGGCTTTACTTGCTCCGGCAGCCGCAGCGCCCAGTTTGATTCGGCCAAGGTTTAAGATATAAAGAGCAATTTTAAACCCTTCATTCCGTTTTCCCAAAAGATTTTCGGCAGGAACCTTTACGTTGTCAAGGAATACCTGGGTTGTGGAAGAACCACGGATACCCATTTTATCTTCTTCGGCACCAAATGAAAGCCCGGGAGTATTGCGTTCGACGAGGAAAGCACTCAGGTTTTTGTCATCTTCAATTTTCGCATAAACAATAAATAAATCGGCAACACCCGCATTGGTAATCCACATTTTGCTACCATTAATGGTATACGTTTTACCATCGTCAGTGATGGTTGCTTTGGTTTTACCATTATTCGGGTCAGAACCGGCGTCAGGCTCAGTTAAGGCATAAGCGCCAATGTATTCGCCCGTAGCCAATTTGGGAAGGTATTTTTTCTTTTGTTCTTCATTTCCAAAATAAAGAATGGGAAGTGTACCGATACCGGTATGGGCCGAATAAGCCACTGCAAAGCTGAATCCTTTCCCCATCTCTTCCACGGTGAGCATGGAAGTAACGAAGTTTTGGCCAAATCCTTCGTATTCTTCGGGAACCGAGATACCCAAGAGTCCCAGCTCACCGGCATCTTTCATTAATTTTGTAAGCAGTTCATTATCGTGATGCTCAAGCTTTTCCACATTGGGCACAGCCTGGGTTTCAGTAAATTCGCGACAGCTTTGAGCCATCATCAGCTGCTCTTCATTAAATTCCTCAGGAATAAATATATCGGCAGCCTGCGTCTCCCTAATCAGGAATTCACCACCTTTAATCGCTTTATTGTCAGACATAATAAATTTTATTTTTTAGATTAATTGATTCTTTAATATAATTTTCGGCAGCAGCCAAGGCTGCTACCGAAAAATTTGATTTTATAACATTTCATAAATACCGGCAGCACCCTGACCCGTACCAATACACATGGTGACCATGCCGTATTTTTTATTACGACGTTTCAGTTCGTTCAGTAGCTGCACCGTTAATTTGCCTCCGGTACATCCCAAGGGGTGACCTAATGCAATGGCACCACCGTTCACATTTAAAATATCCGTGTTAATGCCGAGTTCCTTAATCACTACCATCGACTGGGTAGCAAAAGCTTCATTCAACTCAATCAAATCCATGTCATCGAGTTTCATTCCGGCATGTTTAAGTACTTTAGGAATGGCTTTCGCAGGGCCAACGCCCATTTTGTAGGGCTCAACACCAGATACCTGATAATCCACCAGGCGGGCAATCGGAGTCAGGTTGTAACGTTTCAGCGCTTTTTCTGAAACCACCAAAACAAAAGCAGCACCATCCGACATTTGTGATGAGTTTCCGGCAGTGGAAACCCCGTCGGGGGCAAAAGCAGGACGCAGTTTAGACAGCACTTCCAAAGTGGTTCCTCTGCGGGGTCCTTCATCGGTATCGAAAATCTTTTCGCGGGTTTTCATTTTCCCGTCTTCAAAATAATTTTCTTTCACCGTGATGGGGACAATTTGGTCTTTAAAGTAGCCTTTGTCAATGGCGTTAAACGCTTTTTCGTAAGACTTGATGGCAAATTCATCCAGTTCTTCACGCTTTAATCCGTATTCGCGGGCCACCATCTCTGAAGTCAATCCCATACTCAAATACCAGTTTGGATTGGTTTTGGCCACATCGGGGTTGGGAACCATGCGCCAGCCACCCATATTGATCATCGACATGGTTTCGGCACCACCGGCAATCATCACATCAGCGATACCGGCACTGATTTTTGCAGAAGCAATGGCGATGGCTTCAATTCCTGATGAACAGAAACGGTTTACTGTTGAACCGGGAACATCAACCGTATCCAACGACATGAGCGAAAGCAAACGGCCCATGTTCATTCCTGTTTCGGCTTCGGGAAAAGCATTTCCCACCACCACATCATCAATTTCTGATTTTTCAATTTGTGGAAAGTCATTCATTAAGTGTCTGATAACTGTTACCGCTATGTCGTCGGGCCGCGTAAAACGCAGGGTACCACGAGGGGCTTTACCAATGGCTGAACGATATCCACCTACTATATATGCATTCATAATATTTTAATTTTCAAGTTAATAATAACAATTAATTTCTCAGGATTTTGCCTTTGGTAATCAAGCTGTTCATACGCTCCAGCGTTTTACGCTGCATGCAAAGCTCTATAAAGGCTTTTCGTTCCAAATCAAGCAGGTATTGTTCGCTTACTTCGGTAAGGGGTTGCGAAATTTCGCCTCCGGCCATTACCCATCCCAATTTCTCAGCAATCAAACCGTCGTGTTCTGACATATAATGTCCGGTTTTAAAACCGTCGGAACCCACATAAACCAACCCGAGGGCTTCACGACCCAGTACTTTAATGTTGTTTCGCGGAGCCGGTTGAGAATAACCTCTTTCTGCCATTTCAAGGGCTGCCCGTTTGGCAGCAGCCAGCTGATGGGCACGGCTTACAATGACTTCATCAACACCGGGACGCAAATAACCAAGGTCAAAAGCTTCATAAGCCGAAGTGGAAACTTTGGCCTGACCGATACTTAAATAACGGTTCAGGTACTGATTTGTACGAATATCACCGGGATGTAATTCATCACCCAAACGAAGAGCAAACTCTTTGGTTCCGCCACCACCGGGAATCAAACCAACACCAAATTCAACCAATCCCATATAGGTTTCGGCATGAGCAATCACTTTATCACTGTGCATGCACACTTCACAGCCGCCACCCAAGGCCATACCGTGGGGAGCCGCAATGACAGGAATAGAGGAATAACGCAAACGCATGGTTGTTCTCTGGAACCATTGAACCGCCATGTTCAGGTCTTCCCACTCTTGTTCAACAGCCAGCATGTAAATCATGCCCACATTGGCACCGGCAGAGAAATTATCCCCTTCGTTTGAAATTACGAGGGCTTTGTAATCGGCTTCAGCCATGTCAACGGCTTTGTTCAAACCTTCCAACGTTCCCTGGCCGATGGTATTCATTTTTGAATGGAATTCAACATTCAAAACACCATCACCCAAATCGATAATGCTCACATCATTGTTTTCCCAAACCACATTGGTATCACGGAGCAATTCCAGCGAAAGACGTCCTTCCTGTCCGGGAACCTCTTTGTATGCTTTTGTGGCAATGTCATAATAATATTTTAAGCCATTTTCAACCTTATAAAAAGATTGAACACCGGCATCCAGCATGTCGTAAACCCATTGGGCAGGTTTGTTGCCTGCTTCTTCCATGGCCTTAACGGTTTCGGCAACACCTAAGGCATCCCAGGTTTGGAAGGGGCCTAATTTCCAACCAAAACCGGCATTCATGGCATCATCTACCTTGTAAATATCTTCGGTAATTTCAGGAATACGGTTGGAAGTATATTGAAAGAGGCTGTAAAAAGAAGCACGATAGAAATCACCGGCTTTGCCTTTATCAGCCAATAAAACGGGCATCCGTTTACGCACATCGTCAATCCCTTTTGTTTTTTCCAGTACCGAAAATTTCGGACGCGGGTCTTCCTTGTATTCTAAGGTATTAAAATCAATGGTCAGAAACTTCTTTTTCCCATCAACCACTGCTTTTTTGAAGAAACCCTGTTTGGTTTTCGATCCGAGCCATTTGTTATCCAGCATTTTTTGCAGATAATCAGGCACTTTAAACGCGTCGTTCCGCTCATCCTTTACCGTGTCGTGAATATAATTGGCCACATGCACCAGGGTATCCAAACCAACCACATCAGCCGTACGGAAAGTAGCCGATTTGGCGCGACCAATTACCGGACCGGTAAGTTTGTCGATTTCAGGAATGGTGAGGTCGTATTTTTTTACGTTGTTAAACAGTTCCATAATGGAAAAAGTACCGATACGGTTGGCAATAAATGCCGGCGTATCTTTAGCCAAAACAGGGGTTTTGCCCAGAAAACGCGAGGCATAGTCACTGAGGAAAGAAAGCACCTCCGGATCGGTATATTTCGAAGGAATAATTTCGAATAACTGCAAATAACGTGGCGGATTAAAAAAGTGAGTACCGCAGAAATGTTTCTGGAAATCTTCACTTTTGCCTTCAGCCATTACATCGATGGAAATACCCGACGTGTTGGAAGTAACCAAAGTACCCGGTTTACGCAGTTTATCCACTTTTTCAAACACCATTTGTTTGATGTCGAGTCGTTCGACGACCACTTCGATTACCCAATCGTAATCTTTAATTTTTGCCAAATCGTCGTCAAAGTTACCGGTGGTAATTCGTTTGGCAAACGATTTTTTGTAGATCGGTGACGGCTTTGATTTCAAAGCAGCATTCAGCGAATCGTTTACAATACGGTTTCTGACCACTTTGTCTTCCAGTGTCAGACCTTTTGCCTCTTCAGCCTTTGTAAGTTCACGGGGAACAATATCGATGAGTAAAACCTCAAGGCCGATATTGGCAAAGTGACATGCAATGCCGGAACCCATTACTCCGGAACCCAACACTGCTACTTTTTTTATTCTTCTTACCATAATAATTTTATTAGGTTAATTGATTTATTTTGTTGAACTAACGTTCAATAGGTACTTGATTTTCCAATTCCTGTGCTACCTGTTCTTTAATCACATCAAAAACCTTAAAAAAGGTTTTTAAATCTTCTTCTCCAATCTGTTTCGATAGCTTTTCATTAAAGCGAAGTACGGTTTCTTTAGCGATTCGCCTTCTTTGAACCCCTTTTTCAGTAAGAAAAATCCGTACAACCCTTTTGTCATTTTGATCGACCCTTCGAAAAATACAACCGTCTTTCTCCATTTTTTTCAATAAACGGGTCAAACTGGAATTTTTCATCCCCAACTGCTGAGCCAACTTCGTCGAAGGCGTCCCCTGACGCTCCACATAGGTCAAAAGATACCCGATGGTTTGCGTAATTCCATACCGTGAAGCTATAGAATTATACATCCTTGACAAAGCCAATGAGGTGGTTCTAATATAAAATTCGATGGTCTCGTTTAATTTCATTCTTTACGATTTAATACGCATGCGTACAAAAATAGAGTAAAATTAGTTTGCATGCAAAGTATTTTTGAAAAAATTTACATATTTAAGCCATTTAAAAATGG
>CBETNY010000148.1:0-5175 GCA_965537275.1 uncultured bacterium
TTTTGCATGATAAGTTAAACTGAAACGGTTGGTTAGACCTTTTCAGGGAAATATTAAATGAATAAATGATTGTTATGATGTTTTTAATGATTTTAGGTTTTGGATTTTTGTTCGGCTGGATTTTGCAAATCGCCAGGCTGAACCGCTTTAACACCATTAGTGGTTTTGCCACTTTGGAAGATTTAAGTGTGGGGAAAGCCCTGCTGGTAGCCATTGGGTTGGGTATGATTATTTTGCAGGTGGCTATCGGACTGGGCTTTGCTGCTTATCATGTAAAACCTTTCGTTACCGGCGGGCTGATGATCGGCGGAATACTTTTTGGTATGGGGATGGCTATCCTTGGCTATTGCCCGGGAACCATGGCTGTTTCGTTGGGCGAAGGCTCTGTGGATGCGCTTGTGGGTATTTTAGGTGGTTTGCTCGGTGGCTTGTTTTATACTCTGTTGTTGCCATCCATCAAAGCCATTCTGGGACCAAATCTGGGTAAAATTTCGCTTTACAGCGCGATGTCGCAACATGGTTTTGTCTTTTATTTGTTGGTGGTATTGATTGGGGCATTATTGGTTTACGGGGCTTTTTATTTGAACAGGATGGATAAAAGTAATGATAAAAGGTGGTTGTATTCCGGTATAGGGCTTGCTGTTTTGAATGTTGTAGTCTTTTTAAAGGTGACCACCAATCGTCCCATCGGGGCCTCCACCTCGTACCCCTATTTGTCTGATGTGATGGGTGGATTGCAGTCGAGTGGTTATTTTGCAAAAATTCAAACCCCCGGTCATTGGGAATTGATTTTTCTCGGAGGTGCTTTTTTGTCGGGGCTTATCATTTCGTTGGTGTCCGGGCGTTTCAAATTAAAATTAGTTTATGAGCGCTGGCAGTTTTATAAAGGAAAAAGTGAGACCAAGCGAGTTGTTTGGGCTTTTGTGGGTGGCTTTATTCTGATTTTTGGTGCGCGTATGGCCGGTGGATGTACCAGCGGGCATATTTTATCGGGGGGCATGCAGCTGGCTTTGAGCAGTTTTGTGTTTGCTCTGTTTGTATTGGTGTCGCTTCTGGTTACCGGAAAATTTTTCTATAAAAAATAAGTCATTCATCTTCCGGTTTACGGAATACAAAAAATCCCCTGTATTTTTAGCGTTTTGAAATACGGGGGATTTTCGGTTATTACCGGATTTGATATTCCTTTATTTTACGGTAGAGTGTTCGTTCGGAAATGCCCAATTCGCGGGCGGCTTCTTTACGTTTGCCGTGATGTTTTTCGAGGGCCTTGAGAATCATCTCTTTTTCTTTGTCTTGCAACGAAAGCGATTCTTCAATCACCTCGGAGGGATGAAAAGGCTCTTCCGTTTCGGGAACTGCCGGTGTGATGGTAAGTGCTTCCATCTTTTCACGTTCCGCCATGTCGAGGTGTTCGTCGGCCACATGTTTAATCAGCAGAGCTTTGGTCTTCTCCAGCGACGGATCATCCTGATCTTTTTCCAAAATATCAATCACTATCTTTTTGAGTTCGGTGATGTCTTTTTTCATGTCGAACAGTACCTTGTAAAGCAGTTCGCGTTCCGAAACATGTTCTTCTTTTTCTTTCTGATACAAAATCGGAAGTCCGGTATTACCTGTTTCGGGCAGGTACATACGTAATGTGTTGCTGTCAATTTCCTTTTCGCGTTCAATAATTGAAATTTGCTCGGTGATGTTTTTAAGTTGCCGGATGTTTCCGGGCCAGTAGAAATTGGTGAGCAATTTAACGGCTTCGTCGGTGAGTCGCAGGGGAGGCATGCGGTATTTTTCAGCAAAATCGGCGGCAAACTTTCTAAACAGGAGATGAATGTCTTCTTTTCGTTCGCGTAATGGAGGGATAGTGATGGGAACGGTATTTAAACGGTAGTATAAATCCTGACGAAACTCGCCTTTTTCAATGGCTTGTGGAATATTGACATTGGTGGCTGCAACGACCCGTACATTGGTTTTAATCACTTTTGACGAGCCTACTTTCATAAATTCGCCACTCTCCAAAACCCTAAGCAGTCGTACCTGTGTCGAAAGGGGGAGTTCAGCTACCTCGTCCAGAAAAATGGTCCCGCCATCAGCGACTTCAAAATATCCTTTACGGGCTTCGTGGGCCCCGGTAAAGGAGCCCTTTTCGTGACCGAAAAGTTCTGAATCGATGGTGCCTTCAGGAATGGCTCCACAGTTTACAGCAATGTAATTGCCATGTTTGCGTGCACTCAGATGGTGGATAATTTTAGGAAATACCTCTTTACCCGAACCGCTTTCGCCGGTGATTAAAACCGTCAGGTCGGTGGGAGCCACTTGCATGGCGATATCGATGGCGCGGTTGAGCAACGGTGAGTTGCCAATAATTCCAAAACGTTGTTTGATACTTTGTATTTCCATAGTGTCCTCCTTTTAGGGCTATCGCAGTCCGGCAGCCATCTCTTTTTCAAAAGCTTGCTGTAACCGACGCATGGTTTTTTCAATCACTTTATCGGTAAGGGTTTTGTTTTTATCCTGTAATACGAATGATAGTGCATACGATTTTTTCCCTTCCGGGATTTTGTCCCCTTCGTAAACATCGAAAATGCCAACCGATTGAAGCAGTTTGCGTTCGGTGGAAAAAGCCACCTTTTGCAAATCTTTGAAAGAGACTTTTTTGTCAACTACCAAAGCCAGGTCGCGACGAACGGACGGGAATTTCGATACGGCTTCATACTGAACTTCGTGAGGCGGCAGCTGTTTCATGAGGGTATCCCAGTTAAAATCAGCCACAAAAACTTCGTTTTTAATGTCGAAATATTTTAGCCATTGAGGCGCTACCGAGCCCAATTGCAGCAGGATGTTGTTTTGTGTTTTTAATTGCAGGCCATATCGAAAATGGTCATTTTCGATTTCTTCTGCTTCCAATTTGTTGCGTTCGATTCCCAGCTTGGTCATGATGGCTTCCGCCAATCCTTTCACAAAATAAAAGTCGGCTTTGTGGTTATTTGCATTCCAGTTTTCTTCTTCGATGCGTCCTGTGGCAAAGAGGGCCAGGTGTTTCTCTTCGTAATAGTTTTTTACCCCTTTGGCTTTGTCGTAATGATCTTTCTTAAAGTAGGTTTTCCCAAACTCAAAGATTTTAAGATCCTGGATTCTACGGTTTTGGTTGTATGCTACCACTTCAAGGCCACCAAACAGCAAGTGCTGTCGCAAGATGTTCAGGTCCTTACTTAGCGGATTAAGCAAGGTTACGTTGTTGTTGGCGTTCAGCAGTTTACTTCGGTCGATATATTCCGATTTGGTTAGCGAGTTGTTCATCATTTCAGCAAAGCCGTTGGCAACCAGATAATCGGAAATTTCATTTTGAATTTTTTCCAGGTCGGGTTTGGGACGAAGGCTCACTGAAGAATGAATTTTATCTTCAAATTTTATTTGATTGTAACCGTAAATCCGCAAGATTTCTTCGATGACATCTACTTCGCGGGTGACGTCTACTTTAAAGGTAGGAATGCTTAATTTCAGTCCTTCCGGGTGGTCTTCAATAATCTCCATTTCCAAATCCTGAACGATTTCTTTGATGATTGAAGGTTCGATCCGATTGCCAATCAAACGGTCCACATGAGCATAGGAAATATCGATGTCCCACTTTTCGATGGGTTTCGGATAAACATCTTTAATTTCGGACGAAATGGTTCCACCAGCCAGTTCTTTAATGAGCAGGGCCGCTCTTTTTAATGCATAGAGGGTGATGTTTGGATCGGCTCCTCGTTCAAAACGGAAACTGGCATCGGTTTGTAATGCATGCCGTTTGGAGGTTTTGCGTACATGCCTGGGGTCGAAATAGGCGCTTTCGATAAATACCGAAGTGGTTTGATCGGTGACTCCCGAATCAGCTCCACCAAAGACACCGGCCATACACATCCCTTCCGAATCGTTACAAATCATCAGGTCGTTGGCATCCAGTTTGCGTTCCACCTCATCCAGGGTGACAAAAGGGGTTTGATCGGTCAATTTTTTTACAATCACCTTTTTCCCTTTAATCTTTGCCGCATCAAAGGCATGCAACGGATGTCCGGTTTCCTGAAGGACAAAGTTGGTAATGTCCACCACATTGTTGATGGGCCGGATACCAATACTGTTCAAACGGGTTTTAAGCCATTGGGGTGATTCTTTCACCTGAATGTCTTTCAGGGTGATGCCCGAATAGCGCGGGCAAGCCTGCTGATCTTCAACAATCACATCTATATCAAGTGCGTGATTGTCCACTTTGAAAGATGCAACCGAGGGCAGCTGCAACGCATACTTTCTGGTTTTAAAGTACCGGTTAAGACCGGCAACCAAATCGCGTGCAGCCCCAATATGCGAAGCCGCATCAGCCCGGTTGGGTGTAAGACCGATTTCGTAAATATAATCGGTCTCAATCTTGAAATATTGGCTGGCAGGGGGGCCGGGTTTTAAGTCATCGGGCAAAACCATGATGCCATCGTGTGAGGTGCCCAGACCAAGTTCGTCTTCAGCACAAATCATTCCTTGCGAAACTTCACCCCGGATTTTTGATTTCTTTATTTTAAATGATTCATCGCCATCGTAAAGCGTTGTTCCTACAGTGGCTACCAGAACCTTCTGCCCTTTGTCCACATTGGGAGCTCCACACACGATGGGCAGCAATTCGCCGGTTCCCACATCTACGGTGGTTACACTCAATTTGTCGGCATTGGGATGTTTTTCACATGTGACCACTTCACCCACCACGATTCCTTCTAAACCGCCTTTTATTGACTGAAAAGTTTCAAACCCTTCTACTTCAAGCCCAATATCGGTTAAAATTGCCGAAAGTTCTTGAGGATCGACATCCATGTCGATGTATTGTTTCAACCAGCTATAGGATAATTTCATTTGCTAAATAAATTAAAAAAATCTGTATAAAATTGATTTTCAGACAGTAACCAAATGCAAGGAAGTTCTGAAAAGCAGTGAGCAAAGGTAATAAAAATTTATGGTACTGTCATTTCGTCAGGAAGGTTTAATTTAAAAAGTCATCCCGTGCTAAACATACCATTGATGTGTAGGAATAAATCCCAAAGGGATTATTGACAATAAACTTGTTTAAAGTCGAATGATTTTGATAGATGTATATAACTAAAAATCAGACAATAAATACCTATAATCCCCTTTTGGAAGGGGCGCAGGGGTAGGTCA
>CBETNY010000149.1:0-5174 GCA_965537275.1 uncultured bacterium
GTGCCTCAAATTCAAAACCAACCATATCTTTCAGGTACCGTATAGCCACGGAGGTAGCTACCACCTTAGCCTTGGGAGCAATTCTCAAAAGATTCTTTAAATTCCCCGAATGATCAGGTTCGGTATGGTTCATGATGATATACTCTATTTCGGAGGGGTCGACAACAGCCCGAATTTTTTTTTCGTAAACATCCCAAAATCCCTCTTTCGAGGTATCGATGATGGCTTTTTTGTCGGCATCGATAAAATAGGAGTTATAGGTCGATCCATATTCGGTGGTCATTACCACATCAAAGGTAACCAAATCATAATCGAGTACGCCAATCCACTTAACATCAGGACTTAAGCTTAATATATCTTTTTTTTCCATGATTTTACGCATATATAATGCAAAAATAGAAAAGCCTGAGCATTTGCCCGGGCTTTTCAGAAATAAATATTCGCTATTTTGTTCGTTTTGCTCAATCGACTTTCACAATTTAAAGAGGCAGTTCCAATTGAGGATCGTCTTCTTCCTCCTCATCTGATTTCTCATTATCTTTACCACTTTCTGATTGACCTGAAGATTTTTCATCGTTTTCCGGCTTTGAGTCTTTCTGATCAGGCTCCTGAACTTTCTCGCTTTCATCCTCCGTTTCCTCATCTTTAGAAGGCAGCGGATCAAGCAGTTTGATTCGTTTTATGTCTTTATTCGACAAACGCTTTCCTTTTGCTTTATAACTTTTGACTCCTATAAAATCGGCTACCATAACCACCTCAAACTCTACTTCATTGGTATTTTTTCCTTTTATTTCCAATTCAATCCGTGGCAAATAATCCATTGAAAACAGGATAAGTTTCGAATCTTTGGAATCAGAAATAAAGAGGAACTTTTTATTCAGGCTGCTATTGGCTTCCAACTGAAAACGTTTGGCATAATATTTTTTTAATTCTCCATCAAAATAGACGGCACTAATAATTTGGCGGGGATCAAATTTTTGAATATGAATCATTTCGTCATCAAAATGCGTAGCCAAATCGAAGGATGTCAGTTTGGCTTCACCGGTGGATAAAATGGTTAAGATTTTATCCTCTCCCTTAAAAGCGCCCAGATAGACACCCCGTTCATCCACATTCAGGCGACGCACCGTATCGTCATACCACAAATCAATGGCTCCCAGCGTACTGACACCCTCCTCGCGCTTGGTAATGTTTTTTATGGGAGTTTTACTGATGATATTACCTTGTGACGACCGTCCCTTGATGGCCAGTTCGCTAAAGTCGAAATCAAAGGAGGTTTTTTTCATTTTCGGACGTGGGCGAAGGTTTATGTGAATTACCTCGGCTTCCCCGTTTGGGTTGGCTGTAAAATACACCACCTTTGAATCGGGCGTTCCTTTGGTTATGACATATTCTTTATCGCGGGTAACGCCTTTTACAGCAAACCGTTTTACATAATATTTCCCCAATTTACCATCGCGATAAATCATGTTGTAGGTTGTGCGCTCATCATTTTTCTTAAAGATATCCAGATGGATCACCCCTTTTCCCACAAAAACTTTGGGAGCTACCTTGGTCACGATAAAGGTGCCGTCCGACCGGAAAACAATGATATCGTCGATATCGGAACATTCGGCAACATATTCATCCTTGCGGAGAGAGGTGCCGGCAAAACCCTCTTGACGATTGACATAAAGCTTTTGGTTGGCAGCGGCTACCTCTGCTGCCTGAATGGTATCAAAATTACGTATCTCGGTTTTACGCTCCCTGCCTTTGCCATACTTCTTTTTAATTTGTTTGAAATAATTGATGGCGTAATCTACAAGGTGCTCCAGGTGATTTTTCACCTCCCTAATTTCTTCCTCTATTTTAAGAATCTGATCTTCAGCCTTAAATGCGTTATACTTTGAAATACGTTTAATCTTAATCTCTGTAAGACGGATTAAATCATCTTCGGTAACTTCCCGCTTCAGCTTTTTCTTAAACGGTTCAAGGCCCTGATCGATTGTTTGTAACACACATGGCCAGGTTTCGCACTTTTCGATGGCCAAATACAACCGGTTCTCAATAAAAATCTTTTCCAGTGAAGATTGATGCCATTGATCTTCAAGCTCACGCAAACGTATTTCAAGTTCCTTTTTGAGCAACAAACGGGTATGGTCGGTGTTGGCCCGTAAAATCTCTTTGACCGAAATAAACTGTGGCCGGCCGTCCAGGATCACGCATGCATTGGGCGAAATGGAGACTTCACAATTGGTAAAAGCGTAGAGTGCGTCAATGGTTTGATCGGGCGACACATTGCTGGCCAGATAAATGACAATTTCAACATGTTCAGCCGTATTGTCATCAATTTTTTTAATGCGAATTTTTCCTTTTTCGTTGGCTGCGACAATGGAATCAATTAACGATGAGGTATTGGTGGTAAAGGGAATCTCGGTAATGACCAATGTTTTTTTATCACGCTGACTTATTTTGGCACGCACGCGCACTTTTCCACCGCGAAGACCTTCATTATACTTTGAGAAGTCGGCCATTCCGCCGGTCTGGAAATCGGGATACAGGTCAAAATCTTTGCCTTGCAAATGCCTGATGGAAGCATCGATAAGCTCATTAAAATTGTGGGGTAATATTTTTGATGCAAGGCCTACGGCAATTCCTTCGACCCCCTGCGCCAGCAACAACGGAAACTTAACCGGCAAGACAATGGGCTCCTTGTTCCGGCCATCGTAAGAGGCCTTCCATTGAGTGGTTTTCGGATTAAAAACCACTTCTTTGGCAAAGGCAGATAAGCGGGCTTCGATATAACGCGGGGCAGCGGCGCTATCACCGGTAAGGGTATTTCCCCAGTTTCCCTGCATTTCGATCAATAAATCCTTTTGACCGAGCTGCACCAACGCATCGCCGATGGAGGCATCACCATGTGGGTGAAATTGCATGGTATGACCAATGATATTGGCAACTTTATTAAAACGGCCATCATCAAGCCGGCTCATGGCGTGCAAAATACGTCTTTGTACCGGTTTTAAGCCATCCAGTGCCTCAGGAACGGCTCTTTCTAAAATAACATAAGAAGCATAGTCGAGAAACCAATCCTCATACATTCCCCTCAAATGCAATTGTTCTTGTTCGTTGCCATGATGATGCATGCCGGATGTTTTTTCTTCTTCCGGCTCTGCTCCATCCTGCTTTTCTTTCTCTATTTCACCCATAACAATTATTCAGCAATCTTTTTACATCCACAAACGATTATGTACCTGATGTTTATACGTATAAATAACGAAACTTTGGCAGTTCATCTTTCGTTTTGAAGCTGCGAAGATAAGAAAAGCAGATAAATTTTTTCTCATCAATGGCTGCTTGTTAATAAAAAACTTGTTTAAAGTTAAATGATTTTTTAACATGTAAACAACTAAAATTCAGACAATAAATAACTTCTTTTTAGCATTTTTCATTGGTCCACTGACATTAAACTTTAAACAACTTAAAATAATTCCAGCGGAACATATCTCCATTTAAACCATCAGCTCCAATCATTTTCAGCAAAAGGCAAAGCCATTCAAAAAAAAAGCATCCCGACCAACATGGTGACCGGGATGCATTTATCATTAAGAAAAATTTACAACTTGCTAAAAATCTATATCACCCCCTGATCGAGCATGGCATTGGCTACTTTCAGGAATCCGGCAATATTGGCTCCTTTTACATAATTGATATAACCATCCTCTTCGGTTCCGTATTTTACGGAAACTTCATGAATGGAGGTCATAATTTGATGTAATTTGGCATCCACTTCGTCGGAAGACCAGCTTAATTTCATCGAATTTTGAGTCATTTCCAAGCCAGAGACAGCCACCCCACCGGCATTCACCGCTTTACCAGGGCCAAAAGGAATTTTATTTTCATGGAACGCCGTTACTGCTTCAGGAGTACACCCCATATTTGAAACTTCAGCCACAGCCTGAACGCCATGCGCAATCAAGGCAGCAGCATCTTCACCGTTGAGTTCGTTTTGGGTAGCACAAGGCATGGCAATGTCGCATTCAACTTCCCACGGACGTTTACCTGCTACAAAAGTTGCTTCCGGAAATTCTTCAGCGTAAGGCGCAACAATATCCTGGTTTGAAGCACGCAGTTCGAGCAAATAATCTACCTTTTCACCGGAAATTCCTTCAGGATCATAGATATAACCGTCGGGGCCGGAGATGGTCACTACTTTTGCACCCAATTCGTTCAGTTTTAAGGCAACGCCCCAGGCCACATTACCAAATCCGGAGATGGCAACGGTTTTACCTTTGAATGAATCGTTTTTAGTTTTCAGCATTTCCTGGGTAAAATAAACACCCCCAAAACCTGTTGCTTCGGGACGAATTAAACTTCCTCCCCATCCAAGACCTTTTCCGGTCAAGACACCCGTATTTTCACGGGCCAGTTTTTTATACATTCCGTACAAATAACCAATCTCTTTTCCACCAACACCAATATCACCGGCAGGAACATCCGTTTCAGGGCCAATTAATTTCCAAAGTTCAAGCATAAAAGCCTGGCAAAAACGCATAATTTCGTTGTCAGATTTTCCTTTCGGATTAAAATCTGATCCACCTTTACCTCCACCCATCGGCAAAGTAGTCAACGAGTTTTTGAAGATTTGCTCAAATCCCAAAAATTTCAAGATACTGAGGTTCACACTGGGGTGAAACCGTAATCCGCCTTTGTAAGGACCAATAGCGTTGTTAAACTGAACTCGGTAACCCAGGTTGACCTGAACATTTCCTTCATCGTCTAACCACGGCACTTTAAACATTAAAACGCGGTCGGGTTCTACCAATCTTTCAATAATTTTCTCAGAATCAAACTGTGGATTTTCATTTACTACTTCTTCAATGGATTCAAGTACTTCGCGCACTGCCTGAAGATATTCTGATTCACCCGGATGTTTCTTTTCCAGGTTGCTCATGATATTGTTAAGGTTCATTGCCTTGTGATTTTGTTATTAAAATTGATTTGTCTCAGAATCATCTGAACTCTGGGGCAAAAATACTACATTATGCTACCCACAATTGATTTTCAACTTTTTAATTCGTGGTTACAACAACCCCCTTCAGTTCTAGCCAACACAAATCTTACAGCCTGTATTTTAAGCATTTATAGCCATTTCGAATCATTTTTTCTAACCTAAAAAGAACCCTTAATCGCCA
>CBETNY010000150.1:0-5164 GCA_965537275.1 uncultured bacterium
CAGGAGGCACACCATAAAACCAAAACATTCCACGGAGAATTGATTGATTTATGAATGGAACATGGGATAGATTTCATTGAAAAATATTGGCTATCGTTCAACTCCTCCGGAGTTGATCCATACACGAAATAATTCCACAGGTTGCACCTGTGGCTATTATTGTTTAATCCCTTCGGGATTTATCCCGGCACTCCAATATAAGAATGAGCCTATTGTGTTTATTCAAAATTCAGGGTCCATTTTAAGCCTGCGGTAATCCACCTGCCGGGCATGAGTACGCTTCCAATATCGTGATATTTTTGATTGAGCAGGTTGATGCCCTGAAGGTAAAATTGGAAGCTTGCCAGTTGGTAACTAAGCCGTGCATTGAGCAAATAGACACTTGGGTAGGGCCGTTCCTGATTTACTTCGGCATCGAAAAAACTTCCCTTGCGTTGCTGAAAAAGGAAGCTCCAGCCGGCCTCAAAATGTTTTAAGATTCGTTGCTGAAGGGAGAGGCCCATTTGATGTTTTAAATAATCGAGTGCATAAAGCGAAAGAAAATTTTCGCTGGTTTTGCTGTTCTTTAAGTAGGTGTAATTGAATCGGATACTCTTTAACGGGCTATGGGGATGGTTTGAGTTCAGAAAGAAAAACTTCAATGATAAACCCCGTGTATACAAAACTGTCAGGTTTTTACTTTCCCATTTGTCTTGAGGGCTTAACCGTACCCAATCGATTAAATGATGGGTAGTACGATAAAAAATGGAGGTTGTGAATCCAAAATTGTGTGAAAGGTATTTTATTCCGGTTTCTGTTTCGAAAGCGGTTTCGGGTTTTAAATCAGGGTTGCTGATGTGGGTAGGCCCCTGATAATAGAGGTCGGTAAAGGTGGGTAATCGATTCGAGCGGTTTGCCGACGCAAATATCTTCCATTTTGAATGGAGGAAATAGGAAAAATCGGCTCCCGGATTGAAGGAAAGGCCATTTTCCGGGTTGTAAAAAGTATGGAGGCCCAACGAGAGTGAGAAGTTCCGGATGTGATACAAATGATTGATAAAAAGGTTGAAAATGTTCCGGCTTTTTTTGTGGTTGTAATAGCCCTGTGATTCCACCTTCGAAAAGAGGGTGTCTGTTTGGATTTCACCCAACACATTGCTGATGATTTTTTCGTAGCGGTAGCTCATACCCAGGGCCGACTTTCCCCATTTTGAATGAAACCGGATACCGGTTTCCACTGAGGCAACGTCGGTTCGGTGAAAGTTTGGGCCTGTGTAAGGAAAAAATCCCGATGGGGTTCTGAATCCTGCACTGTCACCCTGCATAACATACCAACCATTCTGCCATTGGTACCAGTCAGGCCCTTGTCTGAAAAGTTCAAACCGATCGTAATGCCGGCGCCATGCGACGTTGGTATGTGTTCGTATTTTTTTCCCTGTTTCCAGATGGAGGCTACTGAAAAAAGTACGGGTTTGCTCAAACTGGTCAGGATATTTGGCGGTATAAAAGTTATGGGCACCAAAGGCTTTGTCGCGATAGGAGAGTTGCCCGTCAACGCGGGTATATTTTTTCCGGTAGTGTGCCTGGTGGCTGATGGTTTTGTCTTTGAAATCGGTATCTCTTTCGTAACCATCCGACCGGGAAAATTGCAGGCTGGTGTTTTGCCATATCTGCCCTGTTTTGTAGTTGGCGGTCAGTGTCGACTGCATGTACCCATACTGTCCTGCCCCCAAGCTAAATTGCAGATTTTGCCGGTGATTTTGTTTGGTGATAATGTTTATTCCGCCACTGAGGGCATTGGTTCCAAACCAACGGGAGGCCGGTCCGTCAATAATTTCTATTTGTTGAATTTGGTCGGTGGGCACGGCAATATCCAGGTTGAGGTGCCCGCTTTGTGGATCGTTAACCGGGATGCCGTTCACCAAAAGTAATGCCTGGTCGAATGAACCACCACGGATGTTGATGTCTGCCTGTATGCCGAACAGGCCTCTTTGTCTAAAATCGATGCCGGAAAGTTGTTCCAGAATCATTGTAACGCCTACGGCAGGGAGGTTGGCAATGGTGGAATCGCCAATCAGTTGCACCGGACGGCTATTTTGTCCGAAGACTTGGCCGTAAGGAGAGGAGCGCACTGTAACCTCATTCAGTTGAAGGGTGTCCGATTGGCCGAAAGTACATTCGAAAAAAAATAAAACAGAAGTAATAAGAAAAAGCCTTTTTTTCATCTGACGCATCCATAACAATTCGGGCGCAAAGGTAAAAAAGTAGGCGTTGAACCCCTCTTTGATATCACCAAAAATATCTGAACCGAAAGGGCTACTTTAGTTGATGGCCGGTATCTATTTTTTCAATTTGCTTTAGGATGGTTTCTTTGTCGGGAAAGGAAGAAGAAAGTACCTTGTGATACCATTGGTTGGCCTCTGCATAATTTTTCTGCTCAAGCAAAATTTTGATGATGTGGATATACATGAAGCCAAAGGGATATTTTGGATAATTTTTAACTACTGTCGTGAAACTTTTTAAGGCAAAATTTAAATTTTGATGTTCGTAGGCATCAAAACCCTGGTTAATGAGTTGGTTTATTTGATTGTCCAGGATTAGTCCGTAAATCGATAAACAGTTTGCATCGCATTGTTCAACCAGGTTAGCATATTTGACCGTCGAATCGGGCAAGGGAAAATAGAGGGTAAAATGAAGTTTTTCACCAACCCATTTAAAATGATACATCTGGGGACAAACCGGAATTCCTTCGGCATGATCGAGTTTGTATTTTTTCCCGGTGACCAAATCTTGCAACACAATGTTCTTGCTTGCACAGAAATAGCCCTTTTCCAATTGATTTTCAAGCGTCAGTTTTAAGATGAGCGCGTGAGCTGACCGGCTTATCTGATCGACCGTGATGGGATGGGTGGCCAAGGCAAAGTTTGCTTTGCTGAGGGTTTGACTCTTAACGGTGAGGAAAGAAAAACCGATTAGAAAAAACAGGATTAGTTTTTTTGTGGTTGAAACCATGACAAAAGGAGATTAAAAAGAAAAGGCCACGATGTTCATTCGCGGCCTTTTCATCGAATAGTTTATGATTATTTACCAAGTTTGAAATCTAATCCAAACGAAACAGCCCAGGTACTTTTTTCATACTTCTGGGTATATCCATAGGCTTCATAGGAGCCTGGGATGGAAACCGAGTTGTAAGAAACGTAGTAGCCGCCAAACTGGAAGGTTAATTTATCGCTCAGTTTATAAGCGCCACCTGCTCCAACGGTATTGGTGGTAAGGCTGTAACCCAAATCGTTTTGATAGGAAGGATTAACGCCTGTTTTTGCATATAAATAACCGGTACTTAACAACAGGTTTTTGGTAACATTAAATTCAGCACCCAAGGCATATTCCTGGAAATTTTGATGAATTTTGGTATCTACATTTTCCCAACCGGTTTTCGAATCCCAGTAAGTATGGAATCCACCTTGTAAGCTAATGGTTTTGCTTACGTTGACTTTGGCACCAACAGAAAGCATGGCAGGCATATCGGCATTTGTTTCAGCCCCGTCGGGGTACATATCCACAAATTGGCCATTGGCATCTAAACCAACATGAAAACCTTTACCGGCAACGGTACTATTGGTTAAGGTCATTTTTGTTTTAAATTCATATTTGATACCGAAATTCAGGTTGTCGTCCATAAAGGAGAGGTTTGCACCGATAATAGGTGTAAAACCATTTCCTGACTGGCTCACATCTATATCCTGATCGCCCATTAATTTGGCGCCGCCAAATAAGGACAGGGCTTGTGCATGCAACTCGGCAGCATAATTGGTAAGGTAGGTAGCGGTTGAATAGAAAGCACCTTGTGCCTGCGCCAGTGTCATGGCACTAATTTGCTCTGGTGAAAATCCAAAGGCGGCTAAAGCACCTTCAAAAGTAGCTCTTTGTTCATCGGACATGACGCCACCTGCAACGGCTTGGTCGAAGGTATAACCACCGGCACCACCATCTACCCAGTTTCCTAATCCGTCACCGGCGGAAGTAGCACTTCCTGCTCCGGCAGTAGCTTGTCCTGCTCCGGCTTCAGCCTGTTGTCCAACACCATTCATGAAGTCATCGGCACGTACGGATGTGCCGTCAGCCAAACGAACTTTGGTGTCTTTCACATGTCCTACATAACTGTTGCGGGCCATAACATAACGAACGCCGGCAAACAGCGATACATTATCGGAAACTTCATAAGAAGCCCCAATTTGAGCACCATAATAGACCGAACTTCCTTTTAAGTAAAGGTCGGTTGAGTAGCCTCTGACTCCCAACGAAGACAATGAATTGGTTAAATCGGAAATAGGAATTTCAGCCATGGGTACACCTTTGGCAAATTCGGCACTTCCACCACCACCAATCACATTAAATCCAAACGAAAAAGCCCATTTACCTGTTTTGTAGGCCGCGTATAAGCTCGGGAATATGGGGGCCCCAACACTACCGGAAAAGGTTGAGTTGTTTAAAAATGGAAATGAATTGGTAAGGGTTTGGTCTTGGTAAATCGACTGGTTACTAAACGAAATATAAATTCCGTCAGATAGTTTGGTTAAACCGGCCGGATTGAAATACACAGCATCAATACTGGTGGAAGCATCGCGAACCAACATACGCGCCCACGCTGCACTTTGGTTGGTGTTGGTTACCAGTCCACCGGCAAAAGCCAGGTTCACAATCAACAGCATACTAATTAATGAAATTGTAATTTTTCTCATGGTACATGAATTTGGTTAATATTGAGGCTAATATAGAAATTTTTATTTCGACTTTAGCCATTTCATGAAAAAAAATATCGAATTTGTGATGATTTCACAACAATATTTATTGTAAACAATTGTTAATTAATTAAATGTAATTAACTCGTGCGTTTGTATTTGTCCTCTTTTTTTAGTGAAAATTCAATATTTTATTGATTTTCAAGCCACAATCTTGCATTGATAAAGGCTTCAATCCAGGGGCTTAATTCATCTTTTTTTCTGTTTTCGGGATAATTAGCCCATTGCCATGGGAAAATTGCCCGTTCCAAATGGGGCATCATGGCCAAATGTCGGCCATTGTTTGAACAGATGGCTGCTGCTGACCAATCCGATCCATTGGGGTTCCCCGGATATTGATCGTAACTGTATGAAACCGGTATGCAATATTTGTCACGATAGTA
>CBETNY010000151.1:0-5137 GCA_965537275.1 uncultured bacterium
TTTTTCTTTGTTCCACTGACTTTTAATTTTAAACAACTTCAATAAAAAAAACCACCCGGTAAATTACCGAATGGCTTTTCTTCAAACATCCAAACAAAAGTTTAGAGGTCTTTTTTCACGAGGTAGAAATCGACTTTTTCGGCATAATCGCCATCGATACGTTCCTGCATTTCGTCGAGGTTGGCCGGAGGTGGAACGATTACACGATCCCCTTTTTTCCAGTTTAACGGCAGGGCTACCTTATTTTTATCGGAAACCTGCAAACCTTCGAGCACCCGTAAAATTTCATCCATATTTCTTCCCACGTTCAAAGGATAGTACATCACCAGCCTGATTTTCTTGGAAGGATCAATGAAGAATACGGCACGAACGGCAGCGGTTTCGCTTTCGTTGGGTTGCAACATCCCGTAAAGTTTAGAAACTTTCATGTCGATATCGGCAATGATGGGAAAATCGAAATAGACGCCGGTATTTTCACGAACATTGTTTACCCATGCCAAATGTGCATGAATACTGTCGATACTCAGGCCCATCAGTTCTGTGTTCAGTGCATCAAATTCGCTTTTGCGTTGGGCAAACCCGCTCATTTCGGTAGTACACACCGGCGTAAAGTCGGCAGGATGTGAAAACAAAACGACCCATTTGTCTTTTGCATATTCCGAAAATTTAATTTTACCTTTTGTGGTTACGGCTTCAAAATCAGGAGCCTGATCGCCGATACGCGGCATTACATTGTTTAATTCTTGTTCCATTTTTTTAATTTTTATTTGATTAATAATTCTATTGTTTTTTAAATTAGTTTCTGTTTAAAAAGGCACTATACATCCACACCAGTTTTTCCTGTTCGCGAATGTAGTCGCTCATGAGGCTGTTGGTTCCTTCGTCATCAGCATCACCCGACAGTTGAAGCAAAGCCCGTTGCTTTCCAATCAAAAAAGCAAAACTGCTCAGGATGTTTTCCACATCAGCCACACCATCAGTGGTTTTTGTGGCCTCTGCAATTTCTGCGGCTTCACGGTATTTGCTGTAACGATACTCGGGTTGATAACCCAGGGTTAAAATTCGTTCGGCAATTTCATCAATCTTAATGATCAAATCGTTATAAAGTTCTTCAAATTTAATGTGCAGCTCAAAGAATTTTTCACCCCTGATGTTCCAGTGAAACCCTCTTACATTCGTATAAAAAATTTGGTAGTTGGCCAGCAATTCCTGAAGTCCGTCAGAAAGTGTTTGTGCCTTTTGTGTATCAATTCCTATTTTATTCATCTTTTCGTTTTTAGGTTCATTATTAATTACGATGCAAAAGTCGGCCTTTAAATAACATCAGTCAAATCAATTGTTTTTATATTAAGATAGATTTTATCTATATTTGCACCATGATTAGCTTAATACAATTAGAATACGTAGTTGCGGTTGACACCCACCGTCACTTTGCCAAAGCCGCTGAAAAATGCTTTGTTTCGCAGCCTACGCTAAGCATGCAATTGAAAAAGATGGAAGAGGAGTTGGGGATTATTCTTTTTGACCGGAGCAAACAGCCGGTAATCCCTACCGAAGCCGGGAAAGTCATTATTGAGCAGGCCCGTTTGGTGCTTCAGGAGGCAAAAAAAATAAAACTATTGGCCGATGAAACTAAAGATACCATCAGCGGGGAATTACGGGTTGGGATTATTCCCACCATTGCTCCTTATTTACTGCCACGGTTTGCCGGTGATTTCAAAAAGAAATTCCCTCATATTCATGTAATTGTGGAGGAGATTGTCACCGAGCGCATCGAAGAGAAATTACAAAAAGATTTGTTGGATGTGGGTATTTTGGTAACCCCTTTGCATAATCATTCAATTATTGAACATCCTTTGTATTATGAAGAGATGATGGTGTATTCGAATGCCACGCACCCCCTGGTAAGCAAGCCGGTGATTAAGATTAAAGACATCGCTACCCCTGAAATGTGGCTGCTCAGCGACGGGCATTGTTTCCGTCACCAAGTGGTGAATTTATGCGATTTGCATGATTTACAATCGGACAAACTCCCTTTTGAATTTGAAGGAGGTTCATTGGACACCCTGATGAAAATCATTAACCAAGAAGGGGGTTATACACTAATTCCGGAACTGGCAGCATTGGATGTACCGCAAAAGCGTATTCACCAGGTGCGTCATTTTAGCAAGACTTGTCCATTGAGGGAAGTAAGCCTGGTTTACACCCGTCGTTTTGCAAAAACACGGATCATTCAATTGCTGGCCGAAAGCATTGTACAATCGGTTCCCAAACACTTACCCGATAAAGAAAGAGGCACACTGGTGGAATGGCGGTAAGTCAGGGCACCACATCCATATCCGGGTTAAAATAAAACCGTAAAGAGGCCCCATGCAAAATAATTTCAATTAATTTTGGACTTTCAAAACGGCATGAAGAGCTTAAGCGAAATAAAAAAGCCCCTACAGAAAGATATTGAAGCCTATCAAAAGGTCTTTCGGGAAACCGTACGTTCAAAAGTTCCGCTTTTGGATTTAATCATGCAGTACATTTTGCACACCAAAGGAAAAGAGATCAGGCCGATTATCGTCCTTTACAGTGCTCGAATGCTGGGTGAGATTACACCGGCGACTTATTACGCCGCCACTTTGATTGAATTGTTACATACCGCCACTTTGGTGCACGATGACGTGGTGGACGATTCGGCCAAAAGGAGGGGTTTCTTTTCGGTGAATGCCCTGTGGAAAAATAAAATTGCGGTTTTATCGGGTGATTATCTTTTGTCGAAAGGCCTTTTGTTGGCCATAGAAACCCAAAATCCACATTTGCTTGAATACGTATCAAAAGCCACCCGCGATATGAGCGAAGGCGAATTGATGCAGGTGGAAAAAGCCCGCAAAATGGATTTTAGCGAATCGCTTTATTATGAGGTTATTCGTAAAAAAACAGCCTCTTTACTGGCATCTTGTTTTGCCACAGGGGCCTATTCCACCATAAAAGACAAAGAGGCCATTGAGAAATTATGGCGCGTGGGTGAGCTAACGGGTATCGCCTTTCAGATTATGGACGATGTGCTTGACTATGAAAAGACATCCGTTACGGGCAAGCCAACCGGTATTGATATCAAAGAAAAAAAAGTCACCCTGCCCCTGATTTATTTACTCAATCAGGTGGATAAACAAAAAAAGCGTCAATTGCTTTCCATCATCAAACACAAAAACAACCATCCCGAAAGTGTGGCCCTGATTATCGAGGAGGTGAAAAAAGCAGGGGGGCTTGATTTTGCACGAAATAAAATGCAGGAGTTTAAAAATCAGGCCCTTGATTTGTTAAGAGAATTCCCTGACAATGAATCGCGACAAGCCCTGGAAGCCATCATCGAATTTACCATAAACCGCAAAAAATAGCACATTCTTTATTCCGAAAGAAACAAATCGGCAGCTATTCCATCGGCAAACAATTTGGCCGATTCGGTAAGTGTAAACTGATTTTCATTTTGAATCAGCTGACCCTTTTTCAGATAGGGTTGGATACTCTTGTTAAAATAGCCGGCATATTTTTCGCCAAAGACATTCCGGATGTGCTCCACATCGCAGCCCCACGAAGTGCGCAACGAAGTCATCACATATTCGTTATACCGCTGTATTTCGGTAAGAATCTCTTTCTCCATCACAATTTTATCCACCGAATCCGATTCGATGTATTGCTTCATATTGGCAACATTCCACTGGCGCGAGATTCCATTAAACGAGTGTGCCGAAGGGCCTAGACCCAGATAGTGTCCGCCCAACCAATAAATTGAATTGTGCTTTGAATAGAAACCCGGTTTGGCAAAATTTGAAATCTCATAATGGATAAAACCATGATTTTGGGTAGCCTGCGACAAAATTTCAAAATGGCGCACCGTTTCCTCTTCTTTGGTATTTTTCAGCTTCTTTTTTTCAATCAGTACCTGCAGGGCGGTTTTTGGTTCCACGGTGAGGGCGTAGGAGGAAAGGTGTGGCAACTTGTAAGCGAAAAATATCTCCAGATTTTTTTTCCATTTTTCATCGGTTAATCCCGGAATGCCATAAATTAAGTCGATGGTCATGTTCTCAAAACCGTTTTTTAATGCCCGTTCGATGGCCTTTCTGGCATCGTCACCCTGATGAACGCGGTGCAGGTATTTCAAATCATCGTCAAAAAAACTTTGCACCCCCATGCTGAGGCGATTCACCGCAGTTTCATTTTTCAGGGCTTTCAAAAAATCGTCCGAACAGTCGTCGGGATTGGCTTCAAGAGTGATTTCCGGCATTTGATCCCAAGAAAAATATTCACCCAATTTTTTCAGGATACGGTTCAATTCATCAACCTCCAACAGTGAAGGAGTACCTCCGCCAAAATAGATGCTGGTAATTTTTTTATCCGTAAGGTAGTTTTGTCTCAATTCAATTTCACGCAACAATGCATCTACAAACACGCTACGGTATTTGAAAGATGCCAAAGAATAAAAATTACAATAATGACATTTTTGTTTACAAAAAGGGATATGAAGATAAATGGCGGACATGCAATGCTATTTTTTTAAAAGAATTCGGAAGGTGGTTCCTTTTGAGGATGAGGTTTTTACATAAATTTTTCCCTTATGATACTCGTGAATAATTCGTTTTGCCAGCGAAAGGCCCAACCCCCACCCTCTTTTTTTACTGGTATACCCGGGGTTAAAAATGGCTTTCTGTTCGGTAAGGGAGATTCCTTTGCCGGTATCAATAACATCGACCACCACCTGCTTGTCTTCTTCCTGCAGGTTGATACTGATGTTTCCTTTTCCATTCATGGCATCGATGGCATTTTTACACAAGTTTTCGAGCACCCAAGAAAAAAGGGCGGCATTCACCGGCAGGATAATTTCTTTTTCGCGCGGAAAGAGAATTTGATACTGTACTTTCCGCGGCGAACGCATCTTCAGGTAATCGACCGTATCGTAAATAATACGGGTTAAATTATCCTCATCAAGACTGGGTGTGGAGCCGATTTTTGAAAACCTTTCGGTAATGACTTCCAAACGTTTAACATCTTTAATGATTTCGTCGGCTGCCTGAGGAGCATTTTTCGCATCCATTTTAATTAATTCGACCCAGGCAAGGATGGAGGATAACGGCGTGCCGATTTGATGCGC
>CBETNY010000152.1:0-5079 GCA_965537275.1 uncultured bacterium
ATAAATACCTATCATCCCCTTTTGGAAGGGGTGAAGGGGTAGGTACATTAAAAAAATTATTTATTGTCTGATTTTTAGTCAGATACATAGTTAAAAATAATTTGACTTTAAACAAGCTTATTAGTATGGTTGATATCAGGGAGTCAGAGATGAAAAATCATTGGGATTTGCGTTATGCACAGAAAGATTATGTTTACGGTACGATTCCAAATACCTTTATTAAGGAACAATTAGACGATAGAAAACCGGGGAAAATTTTGTTTCCAGCCGAAGGGGAGGGCAGAAATGCCGTTTATGCTGCTTCGCTGGGTTGGGATGTGCAGGCTTTCGACAGTAGTTTGGAGGGGAAAAAGAAAGCGGAAGCGCTTGCCTCGGAAAAGGGTGTAAGCATAAGGTATCAGCTTGCCTCATTTGAGGAAGTTGATTTTCCTGAAAACGAATTTGATTGTGTCGCACTGGTTTATGCACATACAACCAACCGCCGGGATAACCACCGGAAATTAATTAAATTCTTAAAGCCCGGGGGCGTGATTTTGCTGGAAGGTTTTTCCAAAAAACAAATCAACTATCAGACGGGCGGGCCAAAAAGTCTTGCCATGCTTTTTTCTCAGGAGGAGCTGAATGATGATTTCTCAACCCTTTCCGAATTGAAAATTTGGGAAGAAGAAACTGAGATTGTCGAAGGTCATCTGCACAAAGGGAAAGCCGCAATCATTCGGCTTATCGGCCGAAAATAAACACGCACGAATCATTTGCACCTTCCTGAGGGTTGAAATTCGACAAATATTTTTGATTTTCTCAAAGAACCTGATCCTTTTAACGACGATTTGGAAGAAAGAACCAAATATCATTTAGCTATGCTTAGCAACAACAAAAAAGCCGGTCGAATTCGACCGGCTTTTTTGTTGCAATTAGAAATGAATTATTTCTGGCTTTTTTTCCATTTACGCGAGTTCATAATTGCAGCTTGAGCAGCAGCCAAGCGAGCAATCGGCACCCGGTAAGGAGAGCAGCTTACATAATGCAAGCCGGTGCGATGGCAAAATTCGATGGAACTTGGTTCGCCACCGTGCTCACCACAAATCCCCAACTTGATTTTCTTACGGGTTTTGCGGCCTTTTTTCACAGCGGTTTCAACCAATTGGCCTACACCTTCCTGATCCAGCACCTGGAAAGGATCGTTTTTCAGAATTCCTTTGTCGAGATAGGTCGGTAAGAATTTACCGGCATCGTCGCGTGAATAACCAAAGGTCATCTGCGTGAGGTCGTTGGTACCAAATGAGAAGAACTCAGCCGATTTGGCAATCTCGTCAGCAGTAAGCGCAGCACGTGGAATTTCAATCATGGTACCTACCATGTAATCAATTTTTTCACCACGCTCTTCGAATACTTTTTCAACGGTTTCACGAATGATTTTTTCCTGCATTTTCATTTCAGCCAGTGTCCCTGTCAAAGGAACCATGATTTCGGGATGAGCTTTAATCCCTTTGGCTTTCAAATCCAAAGCGGCTTCAATGATGGCACGTGCCTGCATTTCAGTAATCTCGGGATAAGTATTTCCTAAACGGCAACCACGGTGTCCCAGCATGGGGTTAAACTCACTGAGTTCTTCCACTTTGGCTTTGATGGTTTCCACAGGAACGCCCATTACGTCAGCCATTTCCTGTTGACCTTTATCGTCGTGAGGAACAAATTCGTGCAAAGGAGGATCCAGCAGACGAACGGTTACAGGCAGACCTTCCATGGCTTTGAAAATGCCTTCAAAGTCTTTACGCTGAATGGGAAGTAATTTTTCCAAAGCTTTACGGCGGCCTTCTTCGTCTTCAGCCAAAATCATTTCGCGCATGGCGATAATTTTGTCACCACCGAAAAACATATGTTCGGTACGGCAAAGGCCAATACCTTGTGCTCCGAAATCACGTGCAACCTGAGCATCCAATGGCGTATCGGCATTGGTACGAACATACAAACGGGCTTTTTTGTCGGCCAGTTTCATCAACTTGCCAAAGTCGCCACTCATTTCCGGGTCAACGGTTTTAATCATTCCGTCGTACACTTCACCGGTACTTCCGTTCAGCGAGATAAATTCACCTTCTTTATAAGTTTTTCCGCTCATTTCGATTGAACGGGCTTTATAATCAATCTTAATACTTCCGGCACCTGATACACAGCATTTACCCATTCCGCGGGCAACAACTGCTGCGTGGGAAGTCATTCCGCCACGTGCGGTAAGGATACCTTCGGCAGAGTTCATCCCTTTGAGGTCTTCGGGTGAGGTTTCAATACGCACCAAAACCACTTTTTTGCCTTCGGCAGCCCATTTTTCAGCATCATCGGCATGGAATACTACCTGACCGGCAGCTGCACCGGGAGAAGCCGGTAAACCTTTAGCCATGACTTTGGCTGCTTTGATGGAATCTTTATCGAAAACCGGGTGCAACAATTCGTCCAGTTTATCCGGTTCAACGCGCATGATGGCTTCATCTTTTGAAATCAATTTCTCGCGCAACATATCCATGGCAATTTTTACCATGGCTGCACCGGTACGTTTTCCGTTTCGCGTTTGCAGCAACCAGAGTTTTCCATCCTGGATGGTAAATTCCATGTCCTGCATGTCGCGATAATGTTTTTCCAGTTTTTCCTGGGTTTCGAACAAGTCTTTATAAACCGATGGCATCGATTCTTCGAGTGAAGGGTATTTTTCCTTGCGCTCTTCTTCCGTTACATTGGCCAGTTTAGCCCATCGTTTTGAGCCTTCAAGTGTAATTTGTTGTGGTGTACGGATTCCGGCCACCACATCTTCACCTTGTGCGTTGATGAGATATTCACCGTTAAAAATGTTTTCGCCGGTGGCGGCATCACGGGTAAAGGCTACACCAGTTGCCGAATTGTTCCCCATGTTTCCAAATACCATTGCCTGCACATTTACAGCAGTACCCCACTCATCGGGAATTTTATTCAGCTTACGGTATAAAATGGCTCTTTCGTTCATCCAGCTGTCGAATACGGCCATGATGGCACCCCAGAGTTGTTCCCAGGGATCATCCGGAAAATCACTTCCGGTTTGTTTTTTTACTGCTTCTTTGAACTGACTCACCAATTCTTTTAAGTCATCGGTATTTAAATCGGTATCCAAAGTAACTCCCCGTTTCTTTTTCATGGCTTCGATGATCAGTTCGAAAGGATCTTCAGCCTCTTTCGATTCGGGTTTCATCCCCAAAACCACATCACCATACATCTGTACAAAACGACGATACGAATCCCAGGCAAAACGGGGATTGCCCGATTTGGCAGCAATGCCTTCAACGGCTTTGTCGTTTAATCCAAGATTTAAGACGGTATCCATCATTCCGGGCATGGAGGCACGTGCACCTGAACGCACCGACACCAAGAGCGGGTTTTGTTGGTCACCAAATTTGGTTCCCATGATGTTTTCCACATGAGTCACCGCACGGGTAACATCTTCTCTAATCAATTCCACTGCGTAATCGCGGCCCTTTTCATTGTAAAGGGTACAAATTTCGGTGGTGATGGTGAATCCCGGAGGAACCGGTACACCGATTAAATTCATTTCGGCCAGGTTGGCACCTTTGCCACCCAGAAGGTTTTTCATCTTCGCATTTCCCTCGGCATTTCGGTCGCCAAAGAGATACACATACTTTGCTTTAGACATTTTATCAGTATTTATTAAAAATTAAGCTTGCATTTTGATGAAGCAAAAATAATCAAAATCATGGTATCAATTGGATATTGCCGGTGCTTGTTTTTTTACTTTGAAAACATTGCTGCAAAAGAGGACCATTCCAAAAGGAAAAACAGGCTTTCAATCGTTTGCGAGGCTTATGTCGAATTCAGGTTTATGATAAACCATCAGCGCTGTCGTCTTTAATGTTCATCTCTTGTTTGAGCTTTTTTATTTCATCGCGTAGCTCTTTAATCCTAAATTCCCGCCAAATGAACAGCTCATGAAAATTTTCTAAACGTTTATTTTTTTCGTTTAATTCTTCGGTTCGTTTTTTTACAAGTTCTTCTAAGTGCTCTTTGTGTTCTCTTAACTCATTCTCAACTAATGTTTTGCGATTTTGGATGTCAATAATTTCTTTTGCTATTATTTTGACCTCTTTGATGAAGATTTTATTCGTGTCGAAGGATTTGCCGGTCGGATCTTTCAGGTAGCCAATCAGATAGTTGGGTTGATTTACAAATTGTTTGGCAACATAATCTGATAAAAAAAGTAGCAGGACGAAACTAACCAGTAAAACCAATAAAATTGATGTTATTTTTAACCTGACTTTGGTCATGATGGGCGATTGAAGGTTTTGGATTTTTTGTTGCGCTTCGTCAAGGTAATCGCCGGCACCAATCATCCAACCCCAGGGTTTATAATACGTGATGAATGAAATTTTAGGATGTAAAATCGTGTCATTCATCTTTTTAAATAAATACCTGACATATCCTCCGCCAGGTTTAAGTGCCGCTTTACGTTCCATCTGAAACAGTTTTAGGCCTTTGGCAACAGTCAGATTTTTAATGCTTTTTTCGCCCTCCACTTTTTTCCCGTCAAAAATCAAAGCTTTGCCTTCGATGGTATTCACAAAAATATAACCGGCATATCCAAAGCTTATGTGTTGCAAATGGTTCAAGGCCATTTGTTGTACTTCCTTTTCATAGGTTCCGTTATGGATTTTCCCCATCTCTTTTACAAAAGACAAGGCATTGGCTGCTTCATTTTTTATTTGTTTTTCCTGCTTTTGAAGGGTGCTCTTCTTTATGTCGTGAATCAGTTTTTTGTTGTTCTTTACCTCAGTAACAATCCATAAAACCGACATGGTGAGGACAGAAAGAAAAGATATTGAAAACAGTAAATAAAAAACACCCTGCCTAAGACTTATTGTCTTTTTGAAAATTATTTGAAATAAGCGTTTCATCAAAGGGGGCTTTTTATACGATTGAGCCTCTAAAAATATAAAATATATCGATTCTATATTGCTTATTGCGGATAAATTATAGAATTATTTCAACTATTTTCTTTTATCCCTCCCGCCAATTTTCATAAGTTTGCTGTCTGAAAAAAATAGA
>CBETNY010000153.1:0-5042 GCA_965537275.1 uncultured bacterium
ATACGGCTATTATTGTTTAATCCCTTCGGGATTTTTGAAAAAGTTAAAAACTATCATCAGCGCATCAAAATAGGAATTACCTGATTCAACTTACCCGTTCAAATTTATTCGTATCAAAGATGCGTTCTGTTTTTTTATTTACTTTTGCGAGTAAGTACTCACTTTTATAACGAATGCTAAAAAACGAATAATGAAAGTATTGGCCATAGTTGGAAGTCCTCGTAAAGAGGGAAATACCGCCCGGATGATGGATGCCGCTTTATCGGTATTTCCCGAAGAGGCGGAAATTCATAAAATTTTTCTTGGAGATTTGAATTTTTCCGGTTGCGGCCCGTGTCGCGAGTGCAAAAGCAAGGGGTATTGTGTGATGGACGACGACATGCAAGCTGTTTTTAAAGAGATGCTTTGGGCTGAAATTATCTTGTTCGGGTCGCCCAGCCAGTTTTCGGATGTGAGCGTGGATATTAAAAAGTTGATGGAACGGACCTGGTGGATGAAAGGAGCACTGCGCAACAAGATTGGTGGCTATGTGGTTACCGGCAGGCGTTATATGGAAAGTACCCTCAACACCTTGCATGCCTTTATGTTGCGACATCGGATGATCTTGGGGGGCAGTGGAGCCCTGGGTTTTACTTTTACCGAGATGGGCGGCCTCGAGTACGATCCTTTGGCACTGCGGGATGCACAAGGTACCGGTTTACGATTGGTAGAGTTGTGGGAAATCATTTACGGTAACAGCAAACCGGATTAAACGTTGTTGAATACCTCCATCAGAATAATAAGGAACCTATCAGAAACACCTATCAATTAGGAATCGGCTCTACCACTACCCAATTTACATTGATTGAGGGTAAAAATGAGTTGTTGTATTCAAATTGATTAATACATAACAAGCAATGTAAGCAAGTTTTAAATGTAAAATCCTGGTTTATTACGGCCAATACTTTCCTCATTGATGATGGGCGGTCTGACTTGTTATTCCAACAAAGTATGCAAACGCTTGATAGATTTCTGATTATCCGTATTGTGAATGGCTTTCATAAGGATTTGTTTTTCTTTTTTGGTGAGGTGCCAGCTGAGTGAAATATGATTCTTGGAAGAGCCAAACGTAAGGCGGAGTTGTTGAAATTTTCCGGGTAACAATTTATCCAACGATGCCAACATTTCCTGATAATTACTTTTCTGAACATAAGCCCAATCATCGAAAAGCGATCCCATGGGACGCATCAAACGATACCCGAGATTTGCATGTAAATGATACACATCGGGGGTATCGTTTTCGTGCAATTCCAGCAGAATGATTCCGGAAGTGTGTCTTTTAATCCAGGTACTAAAAGTAACGATAAAGTGAAAAGCGGTAACATATCCGAAATTATCATTTAATCCGGCATCCATTACCACAAGCCTCGGTTTACCGGGCAAAGCCACATCGGGGCTCACATAAGGAAAGGAGGCATTCATGCGAATGGCCGAAAGAAAACGTAGGCTATCCGCCCCAAAAGCAGCGTATTGATGCCTGAATTCTACATTCCTGATGATTTCCTTTGGCTCCCTTTTGGTCAGATAAGACACATCAATTGGAGAAATAATAAGTTGCGTTCCCATGTTTTCGATGGTCGGTGTAAGAATGAGTAGCGGAATGGTGGCCTTTTCTTCCGGTTTACGATAAGCATACAGCGGTTTGTCGAGCAGCGTCCCCAAATTTCGATTGAGAGTCTGTTCAAAGATATATGCCCGGTCTTTGTAGTAGGTTTTGCTTTGGTAGCTGAAAGTCTGAAGCCGGAAAAACCAATCGCTCATGGAAAAGGTATAAAAAACCGGATTTAAAATATCTTTTGATAAATTTTTCACCCGTTGTCCCGAGGGTTGAAAGTTTGCTTTTGTCTTTTGCTTTTGTAAATAGAGTTCCCTCAAATAAGCGGCGCCCAACATTCCCCCGGATGCTCCTGTCATCAATTCGGTATGTTTCAAAAGTTCACCATGAAGGCAACTATCGGCATATGCCAGGGCATAGTAGGTCCAAACGGCCATTTTCAATCCACCACCGCTGGTACTCACCACCACCAATTGCGGTTTTTTTTCAGGATGTTGCGGGTCCAAGTTTTTTTGTAACCATCTATTCAGGATTTGAACGGTTTTCAGTGAGTCACTGCGAAAATTACCATGGTTTAAAGGATTAATTACCGGAACCGGATTTTTGGGATATTGTAAGCCGTAGGCATTGTTATTGTAACTCGATATGGCAAAGGGAGCAGTAAAACCGGCAATAACCAAAAGCAGGGTTACGGCTACAAAAGTCCATCGCTGGAATAGAATATACAACAGACTCGAAAGCAGGATGATAATCGTTAACATCAGTTGCAAACTGGCGCCTGCTGGTAAAATGAGGGAAGGTTGATCTTTAAACAGCCCTCGTATGAGCACTGCAAACAAAATAAACAGCGCATAAAGCAAAGCATTTCGATGCTGATAATAAAACACATGGGTAAAGGCTTCTTTGCTGTAATGATGAAAACGTCCGGTGCGGGCTACTCGCAAAAAGGAACGAATATAGGTTTCTACGCCTCCTTTTTCGTTTTCACGAATGGGGGCTTCTTTGATTTTTATATTTTTATCTTTTTCGAAAAATTTTTCTATCCAATGATACTTGTCAAAGCGTTTAATGTTGTTTTCAAACACGTGAAAAACAGAGGGGATAGTCCTGGCTACGAGATAGAAGAAGCCAAATGAGAAGTAGATAAACAGAACATTTCCCAAAAGAAAAGCCGAAAGGTTTGCAAGGGCTTCGTTGCCCGAAATCATTTCATAACCAATTTGAAACCGGTAACTCTGGTAAAGGTACAGCAACAAATATGCGACCGGTATCAGCGAATTGTTCAGCGAATAAACATAAAAAGGCTTTGAAACCGTAACAATAAAGGGGTATCGATGAGCCATCACCACATACGATGAAAGGTGATAGGCCATAATGAAACTTCCGGTGGCAAGTCCCATAAACAAAAAAGAGAAACCGTTTTGATGCCCCATGTATTCGGGTGCAAGAAACAAAGAGGGCACCCCGAACTTTACCCCAAAAGCGTGGGTGATAATGAGAAACGGGAACACCCACATCAAAATAAACAAATGGTTGGTTTTAAACTGACCCAACAGCAAACGGCTTGGAAAAAAATAATAAATATTTTTCCAAACAGATTGGTTTGCCTGTTTCGATTTCCCCTTCATTTTTATGGATAAAACAGTATTATGGTTCCTTTTCCAGAATTTTTAAGATTAAAATAAACATTTGTTCACAAAAGTCAAGCGGATAGTCTTCTCCTGAGTGAATATTCAACTCTATATTCATGGTCAATGGAATACCCAAATACAGGGTGGCCAAATTTTCGACTGAAACATCAGCATTCCATATCCCAAGCGTGATTCCATCCACCACAATTTTGCTGAAATAATGTTTCAACAATTGAAAAATTTCATGAAGTTCTTTTTTTGTTTCCGCATCCTGTTGGTAGGTGGCCTCGGTAAAAAGCAAAATGGTAATACCCTTATTTTGAATAAGGTATTGGATATGGGTACACATAAATTCACGCAACCTTTTTTTGGGGGTGCGCTTGCTCATGGCAACTTCCTGCAACGCCCCAATCATATCCTTTCGCACATCTGCCACGATATCGGCAATAATTTGTGCTTTCGATTCATAATGTCTGAAAATGGCTCCTTCACTTAATCCCAGCTTTTTGGCCAGATTTTTTGTGGAAAGGCCTTTAAAACCCTTTTCATCAATGATGAGGCGAACGGCTTGTTTTATTTGTTCTCTGCGAACTTCTCCGGACTCTCTTGTTTTTGCCATGAGTGAACTGTATTTTCAATGTAATAAATTACCTTAATGGCTCCATTGGCTGACTCCTGTTTTGAGGAGTTTATTTAATGGTAAAATTAAGGTTTTTTTTGATGGATGACGCATCTACTTCGGGCTATGAGTCCTTGCCATTGGCAATCTGTTCCAAAGGCACCATCGCTTAGTCCAACCTTTTGGTCACGATTGTGAGCAGAGCGTTTTTTCAGCCCCTCATTGAAAATGGTTTCAAGGGCAGCTGGTTTAATCTGCTTTCTGCGGAATTCCCCCGGTTGTCGTTCTATTGGTGCCAACATCTATCGCATTCATTTCAAAAAAATAAAAAAAAGAAAGTACTTTTTAACTCGGTTATTAAGTACTTTCTTGATACTGATTACCGCATTATTTCTTTTTATGCTCCACCATCATTTTAAATGCAGCTGTTGAAGTGCTAAATACGGTGGTGCCTTTTACAAAACGGGCCAATAACAGGGCTTCTACAATCTCCTCTTCGGTGATTCCTTTACGCAAAGCCACTGTAGTATAAGTATTAATACATTGTTCAACACCCAGAGCAGCACTAACGGCAATACTCATGAGTAATTTGTATTTGGGAGGGATGAGTTCACTCGAAAAGGCAAATCCTTTATTGGCGGCATGTTCAAAAACAGCACTTTCATTTAATTGAGATAGCAGTTCCATTGTTTCGGGTGATTTTCCCAATTCTTGAGCCATTCCCTGGAGCAATTGTTCGATATTCATTTTGTTTTTTTGTTCTTCCATAATTTAATGTTTTACAGGATAAGCGTTTATTTAATTTTTAATTACTCCCTTTCAAATACTCAAGACTGGCATATTCGAGCAGTAATTCTTTTTTAATGTTTAAAATTGAAGTTTGAATGCGGGTAACATTCAGCTGGGCATCGTTGAGCTCAATGTTGGTGGTTACGCCGTTTTTATATCCGATCTCGGCAATGTGATAGGCTTTTTCGGCAACCTTTAGATGTAGTTCATGCGCTTTTTGCTGGGCAAGGAGCGATTGAATGTTTTCTTTTGATTTTTCGTATTGATAACGCAGTTGCAAGGCCAAACCTTTTTGATATTCTTCTATTTTAGATTCATTGGCTTTTACCTCCAGCACTTTTCCTTTGGTCATGTTGCCATCAAAAAGGTTAATTTTCAACCCGATACCAAGGGCGTAACCATTGCGCCA
>CBETNY010000154.1:0-5034 GCA_965537275.1 uncultured bacterium
CACGCAGGCTGCACGAAACAGCCAAAGTAAGTCGGCCAGAAAAATCTTTGAAACCATGGCTGAAGAGGAAGACGAACACATTGCCTTTTTAACCGAGCAGGCAAGAAATTATGTGAATAACAAGCAATTTGTTCATCCTGAACCCCATGAGGAAGACCATTCGGAGGACGAGATTCTAACCGAACAAATCAAAAAAGAGATCGATGCGGCCAGTTATGAAGCCGCTGCCATATCGGCTGCCATTGACTTTGAAAACCGTGCCATCGAGGTGTATTCGTCCCGTGCAAAAGAAGCTACCGATCCTGTTGAAAAAGAGGTGTATCAAATGTTGGCCGAGTGGGAGCAGGGACACCACCACTTGTTGCATCGTCTGAATGAAGATTTAAAAGAGGAAATCTGGAACGACAATAATTTTTGGCCGTTCTAAAGATTTACAATAAAAAAAGCGTTTCCTACAAGAAACGCTTTTTTTTATTGAGGTGGAGTTTGTTTATTATATTCCCTCAATCACGGTTGTCCATCCGTGAATATCTTCAATGCTACCCTCTTGAATCCCACGTAAGTGGTTGTAGAGCTTGGTGGATACCGGTCCCGGCTCATCACCATACTCAACGGTTTTGCCCGTACTGTGATCGGTTACTTTCTTAATGGGAGAGATGATGGCGGCTGTACCACAAGCACCGGCTTCCTCAAACGAATCGAGTTCGTCGAATGGAACTTTGCGCCGTTCTACTTTTAATCCCAAATCTTTCGCAATTTGCTCAAGGCTCATATTGGTGATGGAAGGCAAAATGCTTTCACTTTGAGGGGTGATATAGGTATTGTTTTTTATTCCGAAAAAGTTTGCCGGGCCGGCTTCATCAATGTACTTTTTTTCCAAAGCATCCAAAAATAAAACAGAGGCGAACCCACCTTGATGGGCCCGTTCGCTGGCGCGCATTCCTGCCGCATAATTTCCACCTACCTTATAACGACCCGTTCCAAGCGGCGCTGCCCGATCCATATCGCGTACCACTTCGATGGCTACCGGTTTAAAGCCTTCTTTGAAATAAGGTCCGACAGGGGTTACAAATACCATAAACAAATATTCTTCTGCCGGTTTAACGCCAACCTGTGGGCCACTTCCAATGAGTAAAGGTCTGACGTATAGCGTGGCACCCGTTCCGTAAGGCGGAATAAACCTGGCATTCATTCGTACCGCTTTTTCTATGGCTTCAAAGAAAATCTCATCCGAAACTTCAGCCATCATAATACCATAGGCCGAATTGCGCATCCGTTTTGCATTTTCTTCCCACCTAAACAAACGGACTTTTCCGTCTTTCCCACGATAGGCCTTTAAACCTTCAAAAGCTTCCTGTCCATAATGCAAAGCGGTTGCCGCCATATGTATCGAAACGTATTCGGAAGAACTGACTTCCAATTCACCCCACTTTCCATTTCGATAGTAAGTGCGGACGTTATAGTCGGTTTTGAAATAACCAAAAGGTAAATTTCCCCAGTCAAGATTTAATGATTCCATAGCTTAAAGTGTTAATTTCCTGTTTTTCGTTTGCGAAGTTAATGAATTTGATTCAATTTAGTATCACCAAAAAACACGGTTACTAAAAATTACGTAATTTACGTAGGACTCTGTTTTCCGGTTGTTTCTTGCTCTCAATTGTCCACTGGCCAACAAGACCCTTATTGGTCCTCTTTTGTTTTTCCAGGTAATCTTTTTGAAAATATTAAACATATTGCTTGACATGGCATATGTTTTGTATTATTTTTGCCAAATGAACATATGTTCATAATGAACCGTAGAATGAAATATCTAACACTAAAAAAAAGGAGGTAAAAATGCCAAGAGGTGATGGAACAGGCCCTGTGGGACAAGGTCCTTTAACAGGCCGCGGAGCCGGACGTTGTGCCGGTAACCAATCGGGATATGGTAGTGGATTTTTCGGAAGGGGTTTTGGAAGAGGTTTTGGCTTGGGGCGTGGCTTTGGTTTTGGTCCGGCCAATGCATCGGCTGGAACACCCTATCAGGCCACATCTGAAAAGTCATGGCTCGACAATGTGATTGGTATCCTGAAAAATCAATTGGATGCTTACGAAAAAAGGCGTAACGAATTGAAAGACGAATAGGCCTTTTTTATCTGAAGTATTCATCAAAGTGCAAAGATGTGTGGAAAGATTCGCATCTTTGCACTTTCTCTTTATGAAAAAAGAAAATCATGCAAATTGCAATAGCGAGTGGAAAAGGGGGAACGGGGAAAACCACCCTGGCTGTAAATCTGTCTGCCCTGTTAGCTGAAAAATTTTCAGGAAGCAACCGGAGCGTATTGCTTACTGATTTAGATGTGGAAGAGCCTAACTCTGGGTTGTTTATTAAAGGAGAAATCCGTCATCAGGAGGTGAAATATCGCATGGTCCCTCAGTGGGACGAGGATCGATGTACCCTTTGTAAACGGTGTGCCAATGTGTGTGAGTTTAATGCCATTGCCTTTTTAGGTATCAGTGTGTTGGTATTTCCCGAATTGTGTCACTCGTGTTATGCCTGCTCCGATTTATGTCCCGAAAATGCCCTACCTATGGTGCGGCAAAGGATGGGCGAAATGAAGGTGTTTTCGTTAAACAACCATTTGCAGTTTATCGAAAGCAGGTTAGATATTGGTGTGGAACAAGCGACTCCGCTTATTGAACAGACCCGTAAATATATCAGGGAACAATATGCATCGGATAAATGGTTTGTTATCCTTGACTCGCCTCCCGGTACCTCCTGCCCGGTGATGGAGGCTGTTAAAGATGCCGATTTAGTGATATTGGTTACCGAACCCACTCCTTTTGGATTTCACGATTTGAAATTGGCCATGGAAACCATGAATGAGCTTGGAAAACCTTTTGCCGTGGTGATTAACAAGTATGGTATTGGAAATGATGATGTGCTTCATTACTGCCGTGAAAATGGTGTTCCGGTGATTGGTCGCATTCCCAATATGCGGGAAGCGGCAAAACGTTATTCTACCGGGCAATTGATGGTGGATGAGATTCCTGAAATCAGGCAGGAAGTCGAGAAAATTTATCAACAAATATTAAAACTGACGGAGGGATAGGCATGAAGGAGATTGTTGTGTTATCAGGTAAGGGAGGAACCGGAAAAACCTCCATTACGGGGAGCTTTGCTGCCTTGGGGGCCGAAAACCTTGTGTTGGCCGATTGTGATGTAGATGCTGCCGATATGCATTTGCTTACCATGCCACAAGTTGAAGTAGAAGAAGATTTTTATAGCGGAAAAACTGCTGAGATTCTGACGGAGGGATGTGTACATTGTTTTAAATGTCAAAAGGTTTGCCATTTTGATGCCATCGAAGTGACGTCGGGTGAATTTGTGGTCGATCCCATGGAGTGCGAAGGCTGTGGCTATTGTTATCAGGTATGCCCCACCCACACCATCGAGATGAAGCCGAGGCTGGCCGGAAAATTTTATATATCGAAAACGCGTTTCAACAATACTTTGGTTCATGCTCGGTTGGGTATTGCTGCCGATAATTCCGGAAAGTTGGTGACCAAAGTTCGCGAATCGGCTGCTGCCCTTGCAGAGAAGCAAAATATTGATTATGTGTTGGTGGATGCCTCTCCGGGCATAGGTTGCCCTGTGGTGGCTTCATTAACCGGAGCCAATCTGGTGGTGTTGGTTACCGAGCCTACCGTTTCGGGATTGCATGATTTATCACGGGTTTATGAGTTGGTGCAAAAGCTTAAGATAAAAACCGTTTGCATCATCAATAAAGCGGATTTAAACATTGAAATGAGCAATAAAATCAAGGCTTTCCTTCAGGAGAAGCAAATTGATTTGCTGGCCGAGATGCCTTATGATGTCAAATTTACAGAAGCCATCACCATTGGGAAAACCATTGTTGAATATGACACGGGTGAACTCAGTGAGCGATTGAAAAAGAGCTGGGATCAGGTGATGCATCTGCTGGAAGAGATCTCTTAACGAATGGAAATTATTCAGGATAAAAAAGTAAGGTTAAATAAATCAATTAATCAAAAAATAATAAACCAATGAAAATTTTAGTAGCAGCAAAAAATGAAGGCTGGGATGCCAGGGTTAGTGACCGTTTTGGAAGAGCCACAGGCTTTTCGGTATATGATGACGCCAAAAATACTTTGGAATGGATTTCCAATTCGGAAAACAAACAAGCCGAACATGGCGTTGGAATCCAGGCAGCGCAATTGGTGGCTTCACAAAAAGCCGATATTGTTATTACCGGTGGAAATTTTGGCCCCAAAGCCAGTGAAGTAATTCAAAAAACAGGCGCTAAAATGGTGGGTGATGTGGGCAACCTTACGGTAAAGGAAGCCATCGAAAAGTATAAAAAATAGGGAGCTGTTGGCCCATTTTGATAATATTCATATTTTTTGTATATTTACACATCATTAACCCCTAAAAACACCGCTTATGTTCCAGTTGAAGAAATATCACGGCGAGCGCGTTCAATCGCTTACTTACGATGATGGTAAAAAAGCATTTTCCGTAGGAATTATTACCCCCGGCGAATACGAATTCGGTGCTATTAAAAAAGAGGTAACCACGGTTACTTCCGGTGAAATTAATGTGTGGGTGGAAGGTGTGGATGGATGGCATGCCTACAAAATGGGAGAAAACTTTACCATTCCCAGACATAAAAATTTTAAATTTAAAGTGAATGAGATTAGCTCATACATTTGTTTTTACGAATAGCATTTATGGGTGAGAAGGAAAAAATTTTAAAAGAGGCCGACAGGGCAGCTTCTTACAAGGAAGTGGAGGCTGCCCTTGCTGCTCTTTCAGAATTGATTGAAAAGATGCCCGGACATGAAGATCTTTTTTATGCCCGGGCTGAGCTTTATTATAAACTGAATCAATACGGCCAGGCCATTAACGATTACATGCGCGTGTTATCGATAAATCCGGATAATAAAGAGGCGGCCGGGAAAATTGATATTCTTAAAACCATTCTTAGATTTCACAATACCGATATTTATGCCAATCCCAATACGGATATGGAT
>CBETNY010000155.1:0-5032 GCA_965537275.1 uncultured bacterium
GGCCCAAATGGTGCGTCCGAAAGCATCTTCGGAGCCATACTCATCAAGAAATTGGTGGTCGTAACTCAGAAAATTTCTAAAACGGCCATCGTCGCGTTGCATGTATTGGATGAAAGCCAGGTAGATGGATATGAGGTCGAGGGCCTCTTTTTCTTTGTGCCGGTTATAGGCCATCGACATCACCAGTAAGGCACGGGCGTTGTCGTCGAGGCAGTAGCCATGATGGTAATTGGGGATATGATAACGCGCGTGTTGTAAAATACCGGTGCTGTCGGTCAGTCGTTTCAGGTGCAGCAGTCTGAACTTTGGCAACAGGGCGGGGTCGATAATGGTAGAACGGGTGGGAACAGGGAGTTGATGGTTTTTGACTATGGTTTCAACGGTTTCAAGGTATTTTTTTCCTTGCTTGGGCCAGGTGACGTTTTTGCCATATTCAAAGGCGTTTTTCCTGATTTGTTGCAGTTTTTCAGGGTGGTCGAGCAGTTCATTCAGCTTCTGTTCAAGGCTTAGAAAATCGTTGAAGGGGAACAAAATTCCCCGGTTGTCTTGCAGGAGTTCACGGGCATGCCAAAAAGGGGTTGACACCACCGCTGTGCCGGCTCCCACAGCATACGCGAGGGTTCCGCTGGTAATTTGTGCTTCGTTGGGGTAGGGCGTGATGTAAATGTCGGTGGCGGCCAGGTGTTCACAGAGTTCCTCTTCATTTAAAAAAGTGTCGATAAAGCGGACATTATTTTCAAGGTGCAGTTGGCTCACCATACGTTTTAAGAAATAACGGTACTCTTCTCCTGAATTTTTCACCACATTGGGATGGGTTTTGCCCAAAACCAGGTATTCCACTTCGGGATGTTTTTTGACGACTTCGGGCAAGGCCCTGATGACGGTTTCGATGCCCTTTCCTCGGCTAATCAAACCAAAAGTCATCATGGAGATTTTATCGTTGAGGTGGTATTTTTGTTTGTACCGGTCGTGTTGGCTAAAATCGAAGGCAGGAAAGCCATGTTCGATGACTTCAATTTTACCGGGGTCTACTTCGAAAGATTCCTTCAGGAAGGTGACGGCGAGCCGGTTCATGACAATAATTTTTGCTGCCTGGCGGCCAATTTCGTTGATGATGGCCTTTTCGCTGAATCCGGGATTTTTTAATACGGTATGCAGCGTAACCACCAGGGGGACTTTTAGCCGGTGCAAAAGGGGCAAAATATAAACACCGCGATTCCCGCCAAAAATACCAAATTCGTGTTGTAAAACACAAACATCGGTGTTGTGGTTGATAAAATCGGCGGCTTTTAAATAGTCTTTTTGATGGTTTTCGCGGATACTGAATTTTACTTCATGAGGATAGGGATACGATTCGCTGCGATCGTCCATGGCCACCACATAGGCTGAGTTGTCCCTATTTTCATCGCGAAACATGGAGCGAATTAAGTTTTCGGTAAAGGTGGCAATGCCGCATTCGCGCGGTTTATAGGTGCTGATAAAGGCTATTTTCATGATTTTGCATTTATGTTATGTGTATGACAACTCAGTGTCAATAAAATTCTGCAATTTTTCACTACGCCAAACAATGAGGCGACTTCCTTTACACGCCATCTACCCGGTGCTTGCCCGGGTTTTCTTAAAATAACTACCTTACCGGCCTTTTACCGGGCCTGAAAACAATCATTTGCCAACTGAGCTTTTGCACGCCGGCGCAACGTAACTTTTATCCTTTTCCAGGAGTTAATCCATGGGTTTTCCCATGCAAACGCCGAGGCCGTAAGCTTTTTGTACCAATGGATGGTTTGGTGGAACCAATCGAAGTTTTCCGCCTACCTCACTGAGGGGCAGGTGACTGATGGTTTCGCCGTCTTTCATCACCATATTTCCATAGGCTTCGCGTGCAATTAAATCAACGGCATAGGCACCGTAACTTGAGGCCAGCAACCGGTCCATGGGCGAAGGACTTCCGCCTCGCTGGATATATCCCAGGATGGTTTTCCGGGTTTCGACGCCCACGCCGTCTTCAATTTTTTCGGCAATGTAGGCTGCTGCGGATACCTTTTTGGGTTTTTTGATGCCTTCGGCAACCACCACAATGGAGTAGGGTTTCCCTGATTTTACCCTGTTTTTCAGGTATTTATTCACATGTTTGATGTCGTAATCAATTTCTGGAATAAGAATGACATCACCTCCGGCAGCCATCCCTGCATACAAAGTAAGCCATCCGGCGTGATGTCCCATCACCTCAATTACCATGATTCGTTTGTGCGAGTTGGCAGTAGAATGCAACCGGTCGATGGCATCGGCGGCAATCAACAACGCCGAATCGAATCCAAAGGTCTGATCGGTACCCCAAACATCATTGTCGATGGTTTTTGGCAATCCAATAATATTCAGTCCTTCTTTTGCCAGCAACGAGGCGGTGCGCATGGTGCCGTTGCCTCCGATACAAACAATGCAATCGAACCCCTGCTCGTAATAGTGTTTTTTAATAAGCTGAGGTTTTTCATTGGCCAGATGGTGGTCTTTTTTCAATTTAAAGGGTTTTTCGCGTGAAGTGCCCAAAATCGTGCCCCCCAGGGTGAGGATGCCCGATAAGGAAGCTTCGTTGAGTGGGATATAATCGTTTTCCAGTAAGCCCAAAAATCCCGATGAGATGCCGACCACTTCCATTCCGTATTTTAAGATGGCCGTTTTACCGACCCCGCGGATGGCTGCGTTCAAACCGGGACAGTCACCGCCTGCTGTTAAGATTCCTATTTTCTTTGGTTTTGCCATAGGTCATTTCCGTTTTTTATTAAGATAGAACAAATTTACTATTTTTGGGCAATAGTTCTCTCCTTGGGTTCATCTATTTTAAAATACTTTAACTATGAAAAAACGGAAAATCGCTTTTCACTGGCAAATTCTAATTGGTATGACCATCGGTGTGGTATGGGGGTTATTGGCTGTTCATTGGCAATGGATTCAATTTACGGATGATTATATCAAACCCTGGGGAACCATATTTATTAATTTACTGAAACTCATTGCCGTACCGTTGATTATTGTTTCGCTTATCAGCGGGGTAAGCAACCTGACGGATATCTCCAAATTGTCGCGTATCGGGTTTAAAACCCTTGGATTTTATATTCTTACCACGGTAATTGCTATTTCTGTAGGACTTGTGATTGTGAATATTACCAATCCCGGAAAAGTTTTTCCAGAAGAAAAAGCCATCGAGTTCAAACAGAAATTTTCGGAAAATGTAAAACAAAAACAAACACAAGCTGCCGAGCTGAAGCAGGTTTCCCCACTACAGCCCCTGGTTGATATTGTGCCTTCCAATTTATTTAGTGCACTAACCGACAATACCAAGATGCTTCAGGTGATTTTCTTTGCCATTTTGTTTGGCATTGCTATGGTGTTTATTCCCGCCGAAAAGGTAAAGCCCGTAAAAGAACTGATTGACGGGTTGAATGATGTGGTGCTTAAGATTATCGATATTATCATGAAAATGGCTCCTTTTGGAGTCTTTGCCCTGATAGCCGCTTTAATTGTGGATGTGGCAGGTGATCATCCCAAAGATACGCTCTCGCTTTTTGCGGCCTTGGGCTTATATGCCCTTACGGTGATTATGGGGCTGTTGGTCATGATTTTTGTAATTTATCCCACCTTCGTCAAGTTGTTTACCAAAATAAAATACCGTAAATTCCTGAAGGCCATCTCACCGGTGCAGTTGTTGGCTTTTTCGACCAGCTCCAGTGCGGCTACCTTACCCTTCACCATGGAAACTGCCGAAGAGAAATTGGGAGTTTCCAAAGAAACAGCCAGTTTTGTGTTGCCGTTGGGTGCCACGGTCAACATGGATGGAACCAGTCTTTATCAGGCGGTTGCAGCGGTTTTTCTGGCACAGGTATATGGCATGAATTTGGGTTTGGGTGCCCAGCTTACCATTATTGTTACCGCCACCCTGGCATCCATTGGTTCGGCAGCGGTTCCCGGTGCCGGCATTGTGATGCTGGTGATTGTGTTGACGGCTGTGGGAATTCCTACCGAAGGGATTGCCTTGATTTTTGCCGTTGACCGGCCCCTCGACATGTTGCGTACCGCTGTCAATGTAACCGGCGATACCACCATTGCCAGCATTATTGCCAGTGGTGAAGATGAGCTGGATGTGTCGGTTGCCAATGCCTGATTAAAAACGGTGGCTTACGCCGATGCGTCCGCCGTAATCGAGTCCGCCGCCGAATTGAAGGTTAATGCCCCAGTGTTTATTCCAGAAGTAGCGGCCACCCAGCTGAATACCTGCTTTTAAGGCGCTGGTGCCGGGTTGTGCGCCAAAGTGAATTTGAAAGCCCGTGTTTAAACCCGCATACACGTCCCAAATTTTTGGAAGATTGAGCAGGCGGTTAAAATGGTAGTCGGCATAGGCTGCCAGCCTTAATTGGTTGTCGGAGCTCCACAGACTTAATCCGGCGTAGGGGCTTAAGGTGATATCGTCTGTTAAGGAGTAGTCCATTTGAACAAAGAGGGGTAACCCGTACGAATTTAATCCCAAACCGGCTGTGAGTTGGATGGCTCCTTTGGGCAGTCCGTTTGTAAAGCTTTGTGCAAACACACCGGTTCCTAAAATGAGCAACAAGGCAATGATTCCAATTTTTTTCATTTGTTTATCATTTTTTATTGATTTATTATTCCGTGTTTTATGGTTTGTTCCCCGGTAATTTTCGGGGTGACAAAAATAGCGGTTTATTTAATCTCCGAAAGTTGGTTTCATTCAAGTTGCCCTGAATAAATTCAGGGACTGAAGTGGCGTCGTTCTTCCGGGACTTGCGTCCGGTTCCCTCGAAACGGTTCAAACCACCGACGACCAATTCATTCCCCGCCAAATGCCCGAAGATTGTTTTTATCTGTTTACATTTTTATAAAAATTTTTTCAGCTTAACGCAGAAATTTGTGTTCTATTTTTTCATGTATCAAAAATTTTTTTCCGGCTCACCGTACCAAAACCGCAGGCTAATTCCTATTTTGATGCGATAGAAAGCACATTAGATAATAATTAGCTTTT
>CBETNY010000156.1:0-5023 GCA_965537275.1 uncultured bacterium
GATACAAAAGTTTATGCCGGCACCGACGCCATTTGGCAGGTAGCACAAATGGATAGCATCGACCTAAACCTGATGGCTATTGTCGGTTTTGAGGGGTTAAAACCACTTCTCACAGCCATCGAAAACAAAAAACCCATTGCCCTGGCCAACAAGGAAAGTCTGGTAGTGGCAGGCGAACTGATTGCTGAAAAGACCCGTCGTTTTAAAAGTCCGATTATCCCCATCGATTCCGAACATTCTGCCATTTTTCAATGTCTGATGGGTGAAGCCAACAATCCTGTCGAAAAAATAGTGCTTACTGCATCGGGGGGACCTTTTCGCGAAACCACCCTGGCCCGGATGAACACAGCACAACCCGATCAGGCTCTTTTACATCCCAACTGGAAAATGGGGAAAAAAACCAGCATCGACTCGGCAAGCATGATGAACAAAGGTCTGGAAGCCATCGAAGCCAAATGGCTCTTTGGTTTAAAATCGGAACAAATTGAACTTCTTATCCACCCACAATCGATTGTTCATTCGCTGGTTTATTTTGCCGATGGATCGGTAAAAGCACAGCTGAGTGAAACAGATATGCGCATTCCCATTCAGTTTGCTTTGAGCTATCCCCACCGTTATGGCAATCACCTCAAACGGCTCGATTTAACGCAGTGCGGACCGCTTGAATTTTTCAAACCCGATTTAAAAAAATTTCGTAACCTTGCACTGGCTTTTGAGGCCATGGAAAAGGGGGGTAATCTACCCTGTATCTTAAACGCTTCCAATGAGATGGCCGTTGTTGCCTTTCTTGAAAAGAAGATAGGATTTATGCAAATCCCTGTTTTGGTAGAGCGTTGTATGGAAAAACTTCCATTTATTCAGAAGCCCACACTGGAAGATATTTACGAAACCGACCGGCTTTGCCGCCTTAAAGCAAAAGAATTCATCAATAACATTTGAACACAGAGAATATGGTTATTTTAATAAAAGTATTACAGCTGCTTCTAAGCCTCTCCATTTTGGTGGTAATCCACGAGTTTGGACATTTTGCTGCTGCAAAAATTTTTAAAACAAGGGTAGAAAAGTTTTATCTTTTTTTCGATCCCTGGTTTTCTATTTTTAAGTTTAAATACAAAGGTACCGAGTATGGTATGGGCTGGCTTCCTCTGGGAGGCTATGTAAAAATTGCCGGGATGATTGATGAGTCGATGGACAAGGAGCAGATGAAAAAACCGCCCCAGCCATGGGAATTTCGTTCAAAACCGGCATGGCAACGGTTGATTATCATGCTGGGCGGCGTTACCATGAACGTGGTACTGGCCATTGTAATTTATGTGGGATTGCTTGCCTACTATGGTGAAGAATATCTTCCCACCAAAGAGGTGAACAAGTATGGTGTTACGGTTGATTCGCTGGCTGCTGAAATGGGTTTTCACAATGGAGATAAAATATTAGCCATCGAAGGAAAATATGTGGATGATTTTCAGAAAATTCCAATGGAAATTATTCTAAACGAAGCGCATCATGCCACAGTGCTCAGAAACGGAGATACTGTAAATATCCAATTTCCGGAAGGCAGTTTAAGCAAACTTATCAAACAAAAGAAACCCGTATTTTTATCGCCCCGAATTCCTTTTATTGCGGATAGATTTGAAAAAAAATCGGTAGCTGAAACAGCAGGCCTCAAAAGCGGGGATACTATTTTGGGATTTAACGGACATTATTTTAAATATTTTTTTGAGTTTAGAGAAAATATCCAAAAGTTCAAAAATCAGCAAATCGACTTGTTGGCCAAACGTGGAAACGATACGCTGCACATTCCCGTACAGCTTGACGAATCGGGCTTACTTGGGGTATATCCCAAAGCGGACTTAAATGAATTTTTTAATCTCAACCAAAAGAAATACACCTTGGTCCAAGCGGTTCCGGCCGGCTTTAAGCGCACCTGGGTTGGCATCGGAAACTACCTGAAACAGTTGAAATTGATGTTCTCGCCCGAAGTAAAAGCGTATCAGAATGTGGGAGGTTTCATCACCATTGGCAATATATTTCCGGCAGTTTGGCATTGGGAAAGTTTCTGGCGATTAACCGCTTTTCTTTCAATCATGCTGGCCATCTTAAATGTATTACCCATTCCGGCACTCGATGGTGGTCATGTTTTGTTCTTACTCTACGAAATCATTGCCCGGAGAAAACCCAGCGACAAATTTCTGGAATACGCCCAGATTGTTGGGATGATAATCCTTTTCTCTCTCTTGATTTTTGCAAACGGAAACGACATCATCAAATTATTTCAACATTAATGTGGCAAATTGATATTCCCGGTTTTAACACTTTAGAAATTGAAAACCTGGTTTTTGATTTCAATGGTACGCTTGCGGTGGACGGCGAATTAATACCCGGTGTGGAAACATTACTAATGGAGCTCGCTGATCAGTTTACTATTTACATTGTAACAGCCGATACCTTTGGGAAGGCAGCCGAACAGGTCAAAAACACGCGTTGTAAACTCGAAATACTTCCGGCAGGTAATCAGGCTAAAGCCAAACAGCGTTTGATACAACAACTTGGAAGCGACCGGTGTATTGCCGTGGGGAATGGACGAAACGACCATCTTATGCTTCGTGAGGCAGCCATTGGAATTGCCGTTGTCCAGGCCGAAGGGGCGTCTGCAAAAACCTTGCAATCAGCTGACATTGTTTGTCATTCAATACTCGATGCCTTTCAACTGTTCAAATCAACCAAGCGGCTTATTGCTACATTAAGAGATTAGCTTCTTGTTTATTTGGTGTTGGACTTTGCTTTTTTTTCCATAAAATTGGAAATTCTTTTTTCATCTCTCAAGCCATCGATGAGGTGCAGAATGGTCAACCCCGGAAATTTTAACATCATTCGCGGCCCGGAATAACGCATCACCTGCCGGATAGACTCTTTTTTTGCCGGAGCGTAGCAATGCACCGTACAATTTTTACAGGTAGGCTTATCCGGATTAAAAACGCAATGATTGATTCGTTGAAATGCATAATCAACCAAACCTTTACACGCATCACACAGCTCATCTCCAGAGGTTTGATGATGGTCGTGACAATACAACTTAATCATCTCCTCAACGGTTTTCATTTCACGTTTGGTGCGTTTTGTCGTCTCCATCCTGTTTTGCTTAAACATTTAAAAAGAGTGCAAAAGTAAAGATTTGTAACTTTGCAGCAAAAAAGATCCCATGTATAAATATTTCATCCTTTTAATCAGCCTGTTTTTTGTACTACAAACCGGCCGGGCACAAAATAAAGTTCAGCCGGATAAAACCATTCAATCGGTTCAAAAGAAAATGCAAAAAAGCCTTCACAAGACCGGTCGATTAGGAACAAAAACCTGGAAAGCCACCAAACAGGAATCAAAAAAGATCTATAAAAAGGCAAAGAAAACAGGAAAATCGACTTTGAAAAAGGTTAAAAAAGAAGCCCCGAAAAAATGGGATACTGTTAAAAAGAGTACCAAAACAACCACTAAAAAGATAAAGAAGAAAATCCATACTTTATCGAAATAAGTCCGGATTGAATTCGCCAAGAAATGACAACAACTCAATCAAAAGAGCCCTTGTTTGGGAAGAATCTGAAACAGATTCAGAAGATTACCGAAAAAATGGGCATGCCCCGTTTTGCCGCCAAACAGATTACCGACTGGCTCTATAAAAAAGATATTCAGCACATTGATGAGATGAGCAATCTCTCAAAAAAGAACAGAGAGAGTCTTTCTGAACAATACACCTTGGGACTCACCGCTCCTATCCAGGTGCAAACTTCGAGCGATGGGACAAAAAAATACCTCTTCAAAGCAGGCATCCACGGATTTATCGAATCGGCCTACATCCCCGAAAACAAGCGCAACACCTTATGCCTGTCATCGCAGGTAGGTTGTAAGATGGGGTGTTTATTTTGTATGACGGGTAAACAAGGATTTCAGGCAAATCTTTCAACAGGGGAAATTCTCAACCAAATCCGCAGCATCCCCGAATGGCAACAAATTACCAATTTGGTTTACATGGGAATGGGCGAACCCATGGACAACCTGGAGGCGGTGATGCAAAGTCTGGAAATCTTGACTTCCGATTGGGGATTTGCCTGGAATCCCCGGAAAATTACCGTTTCGACCATCGGGTTGGTGCCGGCCATGAAACATTTTCTTGAAAACAGCGAATGCCATTTGGCGGTAAGTTTACATACGCCTTTCGAGAAAGAACGGCGCATGCTCATGCCCATTAGTCAAAAATACACCATCCAGGAGATACTCTCCGAATTGAAACAACATGATTTTAACCGGCAGCGCAGGGTTTCATTCGAATACATCGTATTCAACGGACTAAACGACACCATGAAGCATGTCAAAGAGCTGGCGCGCATTCTCAACGGATTAAACTGCCGGATTAACCTCATCCGCTTCCATCCCATTCCGGGCACACCACTCAAAGGAACCGATGAAAAATCCTTGATGCGATTTAAAGAAGCTTTAAATGCCAAAGGAATCATCACCACCATCCGGGCTTCGCGCGGGCAAGATATTGATGCAGCCTGTGGACTGCTGAGCACCCGTGAGTTAAGAGCAGAAAAACAGATAAAAAGTACGATAAAAAACCTAAATATTGTTCCAAACGATTCAAAATCATGAAGAAATCATTTGCCAGTGATAACTGGTCGGGAACCTGTCCCGAAATTATGGAAGCCTTACAAAAGGCCAATGTCGGTCACGTAGAAGCTTATGGAGAAGCCGGCGATCCATACACCCAGGCAGCCATCAGTAAATTTAAAGCCCTGTTAGGTGAATCTGTTTCGGTTTTTTTTGTTTACAATGGAACAGCAGCCAATGTACTGGGCGTTAAACATCTGATCCGTTCTTACCAGGGCATCGTGGCAGCCAAAAGCGCCCACCTCAATGAAGATGAATGTGGTGCACCGGAAAAATTCAGCGGCTCAAAAATTTTAGAAATTGAAACTGATGATGGTAAAATTAAACCGGACCAAATCGTGCCCTTTTTAAGCAGTATCGG
>CBETNY010000157.1:0-5019 GCA_965537275.1 uncultured bacterium
AGATTTGGAAACTACTTTGTGCGACTTCGTGAAAACCCTTTGTGCGCCTTGGTGGTTAAATGCTTTTGTCCCGGCTTCAGACTTGCGCTGAAGGACCAATAATTTTCATACATTAGCACCCAATTTTCAATACATTGAAATGAGAATCATGGATGCTGAAAAAACCAAAAAATTCGATAAAAGTTATTTACAAATGGCCCACGTTTGGGCGAAAAATTCCTATTGTAAACGTCGCCAGGTAGGTGCGCTGATTGTGAAAGACCGCATGATTATTTCGGACGGGTACAACGGAACACCTTCGGGTTTTGAAAATATCTGTGAAGACGAGTCAGGGAGCACCAAACAATATGTGTTGCATGCCGAAGCCAACGCCATTACCAAAGTAGCCCAATCGAACAACAGCAGCAAAGGAGCCACCCTATATGTAACTGACTCACCCTGCGTGGAATGCTCCAAATTGATTATCCAATCGGGCATTAAACGGGTGGTGTACGACCGTGAATATCGCATTACCGACGGACTGGATTTACTGAAACGTGCCGGGGTGGAAGTGGTGCATTTTAAAATATAAACCTTCCGCCTTTTTGTACCTAATTGATAATGTTTATTTTATGTATGATTAAATTCGCTTGCCTTACTGAATGGAAAAAGAAAATCGCTTCACAAAAGGGTCATGCGTAATTTCACACTTGATTGGAAACCTCTGGGATGGCCTTACTTTTTTTGATCGTGTAAAATCCTAAAATACCTACCTTTGATGAATAGAAATTTTAAACCATGCGCATTAAAACACTTTCTCAAATCGTCGTAATCATCCTGTTCACGTTCCTGTTTAGTGCATGCCAGAAAATTATTTCGGGTCATGGATATGTTTACGATAAAAGCAGTGGACAACCCATCGCTGGAGCCGGCATCATGGTTTATTTGGAGCATCCCTCCCCCGAAACGTACCAAATGCAAACAGAGACTGACCAAACGGGAGCCTACACGGCAGCCAGTATGCCCTATGCATGCACCGGAACCTGTCCCGATTTGGTAATCAGTATTGTGGCCAACGGCTATCAATCGGAATATGTGAGAAACCCAAATGGCGATACCACATATCTGGTAAAACAAGGGCAGTAACCCGCGCCTACAATTTCGACATTTTATCCATTGAAACAAACAGCACCGCCAAGGTGCTCCTTTGAAATATGAGTTTTCAAAACACCACAAAAAAAGGCTGTCTCCATTGAAACAACCTTTTTTAATTGAATGAATATGTGAAAAAATTACTTGATGTCGCTGAAATATTTCATAAACTGAACGCGTTCGTAAGCATCCGGATTTTCAGAGGCTGCCTGGCTCAGCTTACCACGGAATTGATCCACATAATTAAAGCCTTTGGATTCCATCCAGTCATTGACAAATTTGGTCATATCGAGCAAATATTCCGGACCGTGTTTGTAAAGCGCAGAAGCCACCTGCACCACCGTTGCACCGGCCAGAAGCTGTTTTACCACCGCTTCGCCATCGTGAACACCGGTAGAAGCGGCCAGGCTCAATTTCACCCGTTTGGCCATAATGGCAACCCAGCGAAGGGTGTTGGCCATATCGGAGCCACGACTTAAAATATCGGCATGGGTGACTTTCATTTGGTCGATGTCGATATCAGGACTTGAGAAACGGTTGAAAAGCACCACACCATCAGCACCTTTGGCTTCCAGATTTTTAATAACAGAGGCCAGGTTGGAGAAAAAAGGACTGATTTTCACCGAAACGGGAATTGACACATTGGCTTTTACTTTTTCGAGGATATCGTAAATCATTGTTTCATTATCCTCACAACCTTTTGTGTCGAAAGGCATTAAAAAGATATTCAGTTCCAAGGCATCGGCGCCGGCTTCCTCAATACGTTTGGCAAAAGAGGTCCATTCGTGATTGGATACGGCATTGATGCTGGCAATCACCGGCATGGTGATTTTGCGTTTCAATTCCTGAATCAGGTTTAGGTAATTGCTCAGCTCTTTTTCACGGATATGTACGTCGATGTAGTCCATGGTTTCGGACAATTCGGTGTACATCATACCGTTGGCTTCAGCTTTATTGAGTTTATGTTCGGCTTCGAGCAAAATTTGTTCTTCAAAGATTGATTTCAGAACCACTGCACCGGCACCATTTTTATCGAACTCGACAATTTCATTTACTGAATTTGTCAATCCGGAACTACCCACCACGATGGGATTGCGAAGGGTGAGCCCAAGATATTTTGTAGTTAGGTCTGCCATGATATAATATTTTTTTTGTTTTCGAATTTAAGAATAAATTTTCAATCGGAAGCGGAATTCGTCATAAAATCCCGCCTCCGTTGACAAAGCTATTTGGCTACTTTTTCCTGAATATAATTATGAATACCCACAGCAGCTTTCCGTCCATCGCCCATAGCCAGAATGACAGTGGCACCGCCACGAACAATATCACCACCGGCAAAAATATCGGGAATAGAGCTTTGCATGGTTTCTTTATCAACAATAATGGTTCCCCAATCACTCATCTTCAAATCTTTCAAACTACTGGGGACAATCGGGTTAGGAGAAACCCCTACCGCTACCACAACGGTATCGACATCGATATCAAACTCGGAGCCTTCAATGGGAATAGGTCTTCTACGTCCGGAAGCATCCGGCTCACCCAATTCCATTTTTTGCACCCGCATTTTGTTCACACGACCGTTTTCGTCGGCAAAATATTCAACGGGATTGTGCAGGTTCATAAATTCAATACCTTCGGCTTGAGCATGATGCACCTCCTCTTTACGGGCAGGCATCTCTTCCAAAGAACGACGATAAATAATCATGGCACGCTCGGCACCAAGTCGTTTAGCGGTACGCACAGAGTCCATGGCGGTATTACCACCACCGACAACAGCAACATTTTTACCACTTAAAACAGGCGTATCGTAATCTTCGTGAGCAGCCTTCATCAGGTTAACCCGTGTCAGGTACTCGTTGGATGAGAAAATACCATTGTAATTTTCACCGGGAATGTTCATAAAACGGGGAAGACCGGCACCACTTCCTACGAAGAAAGCCTTGAAGCCTTGTTCGCGCAAATCTTCAAAAGAGGCAGTTTTTCCAACAATAAAGTCGGTGCGGAATTTCACACCCATTTTGCGCATGTTTTCAATTTCAACATCCACAATATCATTAGGCAAACGAAATTCGGGAATACCATATTTTAACACCCCACCGATTTCGTGCAAGGCTTCGAAAACCGTTACATCATAACCAAACTTGGCTAAATCGCCTGCGGCAGCCAATCCGGAAGGACCGGAACCCACAACAGCCACTTTAATTCCATTGGACTCGGAAATTTCAGGGATGGCCATCTTACCACTGTTACGCTCATAGTCAGCGGCAAAACGCTCAAGGTGACCAATGGCGATGGCAGGTAAATTTAATTTCTGTGTATAGAAGCAGTTGAGCTCACACTGTTTTTCCTGCGGGCAAACCCGACCACAAACAGCCGGTAAAGCATTGGTTTCTTTAATGGCAGCGGCAGCCCCAAGGAAATCCTGCGCTTCAATTTTTTTAATAAATTTAGGGATATTAATACCTACTGGACAACCGATGGTACAGGTTGGTTCTGGACAATCGAGGCAACGATGCGATTCGGCCACCGCCATTTGTTCGGTCAAACCCAGGTTGACTTCCATGCTATTGTGGCTTCTTACTTCGCCATCCTGTTCGCGCATTTGAACCCGTTCGAGACTTGTACGTTCTTTGGGCTTCATCGACTTACGCAACTCAACCCTCCAGGCTTCTTTCCGGCCTGCTTTAATATATTCTGCTATATTTTCCATTATGCCTTCGTTTCAACAGTTTGTAAATATTTTTCGTAAGCAGCATGCTCTTCAGTCTTATAAGCGCCCATACGCATCATCATCTCGTTCCAATCCACTTCAAAGGCGTCAAATTCGGGGCCGTCAACACACACAAATTTGGTTTTACCTCCGATAGAAACACGGCAAGCACCACACATTCCGGTACCATCCACCATAATGGTGTTCAAACTTACGTCGGTAGGAATGTTATATTTTTTAGTGGTAAGACTTCCGAATTTCATCATAATGGCAGGACCAATTACAAAGGCTTTATTGACCTTCTCACGTTGAATAACCTCTTCCATACCGGCGGTTACCAACCCTTTTTTTCCGTACGAACCATCATCGGTCATAATCATTACTTCATCCGAATAGGCGCGCATTTCATCCTCCAGAATAATCAATTCTTTGGTACGACCGGCTAAAACCGTAATCACCTTGTTTCCGGCTTCTTTTAAAGCCTTCACAATAGGCATCATGGGAGCCACTCCCACGCCACCGCCTGCACAAAGAACAGTACCGTAATTTTCGATGTGGGTGGCATGTCCCAAGGGACCGACCACGTCTAAAATTTCATCCCCTACTTTTTTGGCCAGCAGTTTGGCTGAACTGACGCCCACTTTTTGTACCACCAGGGTAATGGTTCCTTTTTCAGGATCTCCATCGGCAATAGTCAATGGAATACGTTCTCCCTTTTCGTCCATCCTGATGATTACAAAATGGCCGGCTTTACGGGATTTAGCAATATCGGGAGCCTCCAAAACTATCTTGGCGACATTTTCGGAAAAAAACTCCATCTCAATTATTTTATTCATAACACCGTTTTTGGTTCATTAATATTCTGTCATTTAGTGCGCAAATTTAGAAAATATGCATGCGTACAATTCAATAAATTTGTTTATTTTTAACAAGTAACAGAAAACAAGTAAATTACAGCCTTAATTTATATTCAATCCAAGTCAATACGACCTGATTAGCATGGGATTGTGTGATTTTTTTAATGTGTTAATGGGGTAATATGTTAATGTGATAATGTACTAATTGGCGAATGGGTGGATTGGCGAACCCGGGTTTTTACAAATGAATCACATATTTCCGTTTTTTGCCATCCATTTTAACTTTTAGGGAGTCGGCAAAGCGAACATGGCGAAAGAATT
>CBETNY010000158.1:0-5006 GCA_965537275.1 uncultured bacterium
TTCCCATTTCCACCTCAATATTAATTAATTGTTAACACCAAGATCCACTTAAAGAAGCTGAATGACAGTTGGTTATGATTGTGTTCTTTGGCATCTTCGTAATCTACAGTTGTAAAACAGCTCTTTCACAGGTGTTTTATCCAACAAGGATATGCCTAATACTTGTAAAATTACCCAGGTTGATTGGACAATTTTGAATTTTCTTCCTACAATTGCTTTTAGACAATTTGTAATAATAGCAGTGTAGATTTGTATTCTAAAAGCGTTTTCTATAGTCTTCAAAAGGATTTTATTTTTAGATGTTGTTTGATCCATTTGAAAAATAATGCGATTTGCCATTTATTTTTATAAAGTAGAGAAACTTGTTCCGCCATCATTCCCATAGGGATGAAATAAACCTCTTCATCACTGAAATATATTGGCATGATGGACCATACAGCAGCCAGACAGGACGTACACTTCGGGGAAAAAGGCAGGGATAGGCCTTGCATGATAATTTTTTAAAAAATAAAGTTTCTCACTTTGTAAAAATAAAATTTGTTGTATATTTGCGGCCCTAAAACGGTGGATGTAGCTCAGTTGGTTAGAGCACTGGATTGTGGTTCCAGGGGTCGTGGGTTCAAGTCCCATCTTCCACCCTTTTCAATAAAAAAAGCGGTACAAGTTACCGCTTTTTTTATATCCGGGAAACTGCAACAAAAAAAACAGGGAATAGTCACTAGTCCCTGCTTTCTCATAAAATAATTTTCAATCAAATATCTTAGGCATCAATGTTTGCATATTTTGCATTGGCTTCGATAAAAGCCCTTCGCGGAGGCACTTCGTCGCCCATCAGCATGGAGAACACATGGTCAGCTTCCGAACCATTTTCAATGGTCACCTGACGCAAAGTCCTGCGAGCCGGATCCATGGTGGTCGACCAAAGTTGTTCGGCATTCATTTCACCCAAACCTTTGTAGCGTTGAATGTGAATCCCTTTATCGGTACCGTCGCTGGATAAAGAGGCTACCAATTCGGCCCTTTCTTCTTCTGTCCAGCAATAACGTTCGGTTTTTCCTTTTCGAATAAGATACAAAGGCGGAGTAGCGATGTACACGTACCCTTTTTCGATCAATTCGCGCATATAGCGAAAGAAGAAAGTCAGGATGAGGGTGGCGATGTGACTACCATCCACATCGGCATCCGTCATGATGATAATTTTATGATAACGAAGGCCATCCAGATTTAAGGCCTTGCTGTCTTCTTCTGTTCCGATATGAACACCCAGTGCAGTATACATATTTTTAATCTCTTCGCTTTCAAAAATCCGGTGCGGCAATGCTTTTTCCACGTTTAGAATTTTACCACGCAGAGGCAAAATCGCCTGGAATTTTCTATCACGACCCTGTTTGGCTGTTCCGCCGGCCGAATCACCCTCAACAAGGTAAATTTCCGACACTTCCGGATCGCGCTCGGAACAATCGGACAGTTTACCGGGAAGTCCTGAACCGGAGAGTACATTTTTACGTTGTACCAATTCGCGAGCCTTGCGGGCAGCATGGCGGGCCGTAGCAGCCAAAATTACTTTCTGAACAATGGTTTTAGCCTCTTTGGGATTTTCCTCAAGGAAAAAACTCAAATGTTCGCTAAGCATTTGATCCACAGCACCCATCACTTCCGAATTCCCCAATTTGGTTTTGGTTTGACCTTCAAACTGTGGTTCAGCCACTTTAACGGAGATCACTGCTGTAAGTCCTTCCCGAAAGTCATCACCATTGATATCAAATTTCAGTTTTGCCAGCAAACCCGACTTTTCGGCATAACTTTTCAAGGTACGGGTTAATGCTCTGCGGAATCCCGAAAGGTGCGTTCCCCCTTCATGGGTATTGATGTTATTCACATAGGAGTGAATATTTTCGGTAAAAGAAGTATTGTATTGCATGGCCACCTCGATGGGGATGCCATTTTTTTCGCCTTCCATAGAGATAACCTCAGGAATCAGATGCTCGCGCGTTTCATCCAGATATTTAATAAAATCGGCCAGTCCGTTTTCCGAATAGAAAACCTCTTTAAGCTGATTTCCCTCTTCATCTTTTTGACGCTCATCGGTGAGTGTCAGATGAATCCCTTTGTTGAGATAGGCCAACTCGCGCAACCGGGAAGCCAAAATGGAGAAATCGTATTGGGTAACCGTAAAAATAGTGTCATCGGGTATAAAATGGATATGCGTACCCGTTTTATCCGATTCGCCTACCACTTCCACCGGAGCAAGGGGTTTGCCTTTTTCATATTCCTGACGAAAGATTTTCCCTTCACGATGAATTGTGGCAACCAGCTTGGTGGAAAGTGCATTCACACAACTCACACCGACACCGTGCAATCCACCCGAAACTTTATACGAACCTTTATCAAATTTACCTCCGGCGTGCAAGACGGTCATCACCACCTCAAGGGCCGAACGATTTTCCTTTTCATGAATTCCGGTGGGAATACCGCGACCGTTATCGGATACCGAAATGGAATTATCCTGATGAATGGTCACAAAAATTTCATCGCAATAACCGGCCAATGCCTCATCGATGGAGTTATCTACCACCTCATACACCAAATGATGCAATCCGCGTGAACTGGTATCACCGATGTACATGGATGGACGTTTACGTACCGCCTCTAAACCTTCAAGAACTGTAATATTATTCGCAGTATACTGATTGTTTGCTGCTTGTTTTTCTTCTTCAGTCATATTTTACTTCTCTGAAATTTTTCTTTTTCCTATAACATGCAAAGGTACAAAAAAACCGCTTTCCAACCCGCTTTGACTTACGTCAATAGGGTGAAGTTATCAACAGTTTAGCCCTTCCGCATATCCAACGTTTAAAATCATGTATTTCTGTGTTTTACACGTGAGAAAAAGCACAGAAAAAACCGGCGGCAAAATCTAAATTTTGTTTAAAATTTATAGCCGATGCCTACCATTATTTCCAGGCCGGCTACCGGATAATCGTTGTACCTAAAATATTGTTGGTTGAGTAAATTGGTAATCTTTGCAAAAGCCGAAAATTGCTTGTTAACCTGATAATTTATTCCAAGATTAACATCCAAATAAGCAGCCAATTCATAAGTAGGATCAAGCCAAACACTCATATTAAGAGGCCATTTTTCAGCATATGATCGCATCTCGGCCCAACGTTTGCCTACGTAATACACTGTAATCCAAGGCATAAATTTACTATTCCATTGGTAAGAGACACCAAACGAGCCCATCATGGAAGGTTGATACATGGGACGGAATCCATTATCCAAATCAAAACTCCGGTAAGTCGCATCCAGCCATACCCGGGCTTTAGAAGCCTTATACCATTCGAGATGCCCATGAATTTTCAAAACTTTCCCCGATTGATACCGGAGCATAAACTCGTTGCGACGGAATGAATACAGGTTCATATCTGCCGTTGAATAGAGAATGGGAATAGGGCCGGTTCCAAAGTAGATTGGATCGTAGTCGAAAAAAGGACGATTCTCGAAATTGCTGCGCGAAGCGGTGAAAGAAAAATCAACCTGTTGCGCCACATTTCCCTTCACCCCGGCAAAGAATTTCCATCGGGTATTTTGCCACAAAAAACGGTTGACAAACGGACTTAAATAAGGATTTTCCATGACCAATCCGGTCCGGCTGTTTTTATCCAATCCCCCATCCACACCGGCAAGTAGCGACAATCTGTTTTTTAGAATTTCCAAATTTATTTTTGCCGACGGATAAGCGTGCAATGTTGAAGACGACTGTTGAAGCCAGTTGAGCCGGATGGCCGCATGAAAACGCAAAACACCATACCGTGCATCAAAATAAGGACTCACCTCCACAAAATGGTCGGTTTGTTGTTGACTTATGGTTTTATCGCGATAAAAGAGATAGGCACCTTCCAGGCCAAGCTGCTGTTGGTTGAGCCCCCGTACCGCATGATAAGCTTTATGCAAATCAAACCTGAAATAGACCTTTTCTTCGCTACTGCCAAAATAATCCGAAAAATAATCTCCCTCCAAATGAATTGAATGATGCAGCTTATCAAAATTCTTGTAAACCGAACGAAAATCAACCGCCAGCCTTGCACGGTGGTTGCGCTGACGGAAAAGGGTATCATTTTGGTTGAATGTAGCCGTATCGAGATCGGTGGGATAACCATAAAACCGATAGGTGCGGTATCCGTAATGCCCATCGAGGGATAATTTATGATAAGCCAGGGTTTTTGAGAACAAAAAATCGGCCTCCGTTCGGGTGTAAGGCGAGGGAAGGTAGTTTTTAATATTTTTAAACGAGGAATGATGCCCGATATGCAATTGATAGGAATAATTATTTTTTTTCCAGCCGGAGTGGTACATTTCAGCGTAAGGACTGATTCGGCTGCCAATGGCGGCAATGAGCACGTTTTTCCAGGACTCCTGTTTTTCACTCACCGAAATCAGACCGGGTTTTATTGGCCACAAAGGAATCCGGGCATCCCATTTTGTTACCGGAGGAAGCGGATTATTCAATTGTGTAGCCGGTTTTATTTGAGGAGGAACAGGATTAAACCCCAATTTATTGGCTTTTTTAATTACCGGATTGGCAGTACCATAAATGGTAACACTTTCGTTGTGTTTTCGTTTTAGGCTGTCTGCAGGGGTTTGCCCCAGGCACCAACTCCCATGGAGCACTAGCAGGAGAGCCCATACACCGAACCACTTTTTATTCCCCATTTTATTCATTTTCTAATTTTGAATTGAGTCCTTTTTAAACTTTTGCAACGTTTTTGCTTTCGGCAGCTGCTGCAGTCGTGATTGGGCCACCGCCTTTAAATCCTTACCGGGATAATTATCAATCACACTTTTAAGCGTTTCGCGTGCCTGAAACAGATTTCCCCGCGCACGATAAATATCGGACAGAAGGATAAACCCGCGTGCTACCCAATAGAGCTGGGCAGGAAATTGTTCCGAAAGGGCATAAACCTGCTTTTCGGCAGCGTCGTATTGTTGTTGCTCGTAAAGCAGGC
>CBETNY010000159.1:0-4983 GCA_965537275.1 uncultured bacterium
AAAGGTGGATGTTTTTGAAAGTCAGGGCAAAGCGACTCCTGAAGGGTTGCTTCAAAACGCAAACGGACAAGTGACCACCGATTCCTCCATTTTGCGGCAAGGCGGTGCCTTGCGGACTTTAGGGGGCGACGTGGCGCATGGCGGTCATAAAGGTTTTTGTTTGACTGCGATTGTAGACATACTGTCTGCCGTATTGCCGGGTGCCAATTTTGGACCCACGGTGGTCCCCACGCTTTCCTATGTAAAAGATAAGGCGGGCGCCCCGGACCATGGCATCGGTCATTTTTTCGGAGCCATCCGGATTGATGCTTTTCAAACGGCTGATGAATTTAAAGCAGGAATGGACCAATGGATTAAAACTTTTCGACAAGCAACGCCCATCGAAGGACAGCAGCAGGTCATTATTCCGGGTGATCCGGAACGGGAGTCGGAAAAGGAAAAAATGGAACAAGGCATTCAACTCAGCAAAAAATCGTTGGAAGGCCTTCAAGGTGTTGCCGAACTGCTGGGGATTGATTTTAACCTTTAGAAATAAAAAAAGCACCCTTTTCAGGGTGCTTTTTTATTTGTCTAACAGTCTATTAGTCTATCCCAAATAAGATTTCAGGATTTTACTTCGTGAAGTTTGTTTTAGCCTGCGGATGGCTTTTTCTTTAATCTGGCGTACCCGTTCGCGGGTCAGATCAAATTTTTCACCAATTTCCTCAAGGGTCATCGGGTGGCTTCCGTTAAGTCCAAAGTACAAACGAATGACATCGGCTTCGCGCTGGGTAAGGGTAGAGATGGCCCGATCGATTTCTTTACGAAGCGATTCGTATAACAGACCTGTTTCGGGAGTCACCGACTCTTCGCTCTTCAGGACATCATACATATTGTTGTCTTCATCCTGAATAAGCGGTGCATCCATCGACACATGCCGACCGGCATTACGCTTTGACTCTTTCACCTCATTCTCAGTCATCTCAAGCATGCCCGCAATCTCTTTATAATCGGGTTCACGCTCAAATTCCTGTTCCAGCTTGGCAGTGGCTTTATTGATTTTGTTGATCGAACCAATTTTATTCAACGGCAAACGCACGATACGCGATTGTTCGGCCAAAGCCTGAAGAATGGACTGACGAATCCACCAAACGGCATAAGAAATAAACTTAAAGCCACGGGTTTCATCAAAGCGTTGTGCCGCTTTAATCAATCCCAAATTGCCCTCATTGATTAAGTCGGGCAAACTTAACCCTTGGTTTTGATACTGTTTTGATACGGATACCACAAACCGAAGGTTGGCTTTTGTTAACTCTTCCAATGCTCTTTTATCACCCTGTTTAATCCTTCTTGCCAATTCCACTTCCTGTTCAGCGGTAATTAAATCCACTTTACCAATTTCTTGCAAATATTTGTCAAGAGATGCGGTTTCACGGTTGGTTACCTGTTTGGTGATTTTAAGCTGCCTCATATATTACGTTATTATGTTTTAAGTTTAATGACTACGTTAAGAACAATGAAATGTTTCGTTAAATAAAATTATTTTCTTTCGGGACGTGGTAACAACACCTTCCGGGAGAGTTTCATTTTTCCGTTACGTTCATCAACGCCAATGAGTTTCACCTTCACTTTTTCTCCTTCTTTCAACACATCTTCAACTTTTTCGATACGTTTCCAATCGATTTCTGAAATATGAAGCAAGCCTTCTTTACCGGGAAGGATTTCGATAAATGCGCCGAAAGGCACAATACTCTTAATGGTTCCTTCGTAGATTTCGCCTACTTCCGGTACAGCCACAATTCCTTTAATCCGTGCTTTGGCTGCTTCGATGGATTCTTTATCGGGTGATACAATATCAATCACACCATAATTACCCACTTCTTCAATAACAATGGTGGTACCTGTTTCACGTTGCATTTCCTGAATCACTTTACCACCGGGACCAATCACGGCACCAATAAACTCTTTGGCAATCATCATCCGTTCGATACGCGGCACATGATCCTTATAGTCGGAACGGGGTTCGGTAATGGTTTTGGCCATTTCACCCAAAATATGGATCCTTCCCTGACGGGCTTGTTCAAGGGCCTCTTCCAACACTTTATAAGACAAGCCATCCACTTTGATATCCATTTGACAAGCGGTAATACCATCGGCCGTACCGGTTACTTTAAAGTCCATGTCGCCCAGGTGGTCTTCATCACCCAAAATATCGGATAAAACAGCGTATTTTTTCGTTTCTGTATCGGTAATCAGCCCCATGGCGATACCGGCAACCGGTTTTTTCAGTTTTACTCCGGCATCCATCAATGCCAGGGTACCTCCACATACGGTAGCCATGGACGAGGAGCCATTGGATTCAAGAATATCGGAAACCACGCGAATGGTATAAGGATTTTCTTCTCCTTCGGGAATAACAAATTTCAGGGCACGCATGGCCAGGTTACCATGACCAATTTCGCGACGACCCGGGCTGCCAAAACGGCGAACTTCACCGGTTGAGAATCCCGGGAAATTATAATGCAGAATAAATTTACTACTTCCCTCTATAACAGCACCATCAATGGTTTGTTCATCCATTTTATTACCCAACGTCACACTAACAAGGGCCTGTGTTTCACCACGGGTGAAGATGGCAGAACCATGTGCCGATGGCAAATAGTCTACTTCACTCCAGATGGGTCTGATTTGGTTCAGTTTACGTCCGTCAAGACGAATCCGTTCATTCAATACAGCATTGCGAACCGCTTCCTTTTCCACATCGTGGAAATAGCGTTTCACCATAGATGCTTTTTCTGCTTGTTCTTCTTCTGGAAGGCTTTCGATAAAAGCATCCCGAATGGCTTTGAAACCTTCCGAGCGTGCATTTTTGTCGGGATTTCCCGTAAGGGCCAGCTCATAACATTTTTGGTAAGTAGCTTCTCTCACCTGCGCTTTCAGGGCTTCATCGTTAGATTCGTGGCAGTATTCGCGCTTGTTTTTTGCTTTATCCACCATTTCGGCCAGTTCCAATTGGGCCTGAACCTGTGTTTTAATGGCACTGTGAGCGGCTTTAATGGCTTCGAGCATCACCTGCTCCGAAACTTCTTTCATTTCGCCTTCAACCATCATAATATTGTCCATACTGGCAGCTACCATCATTTCCAAGTCAGCTTCTTCCATTTGACTCAGGCTGGGATTGATGACATATTCTCCATTGATTAAGGCAACACGCACCTCCGAAATGGGGCCGTTAAACGGGATATCCGATACAGCCAATGCCGAAGAGGCCGCCAGAGCAGCCAATGCATCAGGGGCCACATCGTCACCTCCCGAAATCAATTGAATAATCACCTGTGTTTCGGCATGAAAATCTTCGGGAAACAAAGGACGCAAAGCCCGGTCAACCAGACGAGAGATCAGGATTTCATACTCCGAAGGACGTCCTTCACGTTTAAAGAAACCACCGGGAAATTTACCGGTAGCGGCATATTTTTCTTTGTAATCGACAGAAAGTGGCATAAAGTCCACGTCTTCTTTTGCTTCCTGAGCAGCGACAACAGTTGCCAGCAGCATGGTACTTCCCATTTTGACTACCGCAGACCCGTCGGCTTGCTTGGCAAGCTTGCCTGTTTCAATGGTGATGGAACGTCCATCTGCCATTTGGAATGTTTTTGTAATAGCTTGTACAGACATAAATAATTATTAGATGTTTAAATTTTTACTAAAAATTGTAGTTGATGTTAAGGCCACAAAATCAGGTTGTTGGGATGGAAATAAGTAGAATTTTAACCCGATTTAAGGCGTTGGATATTCGATTCTCAACACCAGCTTACATAAACACAAAAAAAGGCAATCGGTTAATTGCCTTTTTTTGCGAAGTGTTATATTTCCTACTTTCTAAGCCCAAGTTGTTTGATTATGGCACGATATCTTTCAATGTCTTTTGCTTTCAGATAATCGAGTAGTTTTCTCCTCTTACCAACCATACGGACCAGCGACCTTTGAGTGAACACATCTTTCTTGTTCCTCTTCAAATGCTCAGTGAGGTGTTTGATACGGTAGGTAAACAACGCGATCTGGCCTTCTGCCGATCCTGTATCGTGATCATCCTTACCGTACTTTGCGAAAATTTCTTTTTTCTTTTCAACAGATAAATACATAGTATTCTTTTTTCTAAATTTTGGGGTGCAAAAATAAGAACATTATTTGAACTGACCAATTATTTTTATTTTATTTTCTTTGCTGAGGTTCCTAATCTTTATTATTTGCTTGTTAATCTGTAAAATACGCCACGATTTTCATGTACCGACAAAATCTTTTTTTCATGTTCCAAAACATCCAGGTATTTATTGATTTCGTTGATGTGCAGCCCCGTTATTTTGTGCAAGTCGTCCAGCGTGCAAGGCCGGCGCTTGATGGTCTCAAGAATGGCGGTCTCCGTATCGCTGCGATAGGAGACTATTTTTTTACGATCAGGGGCTGCAGCAATCAGCTTAACGTTGTCCAAATCCCAATAATCGATAATATCCTGCAACTCTTTGTGGGTGGCAGCCCTGATATGATCGACAGCACCCGGGCGATCCAATGTATTCAGCTGGATTTCATCGGGCTCGATTTGTAAAAAGGCTTGCTTTAACGCCTCCAGGTTCTCTTTGTTGTCGTTTAAGCCCGGTATAATCAATACCTCCAGCCATATCTGTCCTTTGAATTCTTTTCTAAAATCGACCAGTCCACGGATATAGTCGGGAATATTCAAGGTGTGAAAGGGACGATTTATTTTACGAAACGACAAATCTTCAGCAGCATCCAACGACGGCAACACCACATCGGCATCCATCAACTCCTGCCTGACCTCCCGATCATTAAAAAGCGTTCCGTTGGTGAGCACAGCAACCGGAATTTGAGCATTCCGGCTTTTGATAAAGTGTAACACATCGCCAATTCGACTGTTCAGCGTGGGCTCACCGGATCCGGAAAACGTTATGTAGTCGGGTTCAGGATTGTTGATAAGATAATGAGCAA
>CBETNY010000160.1:0-4929 GCA_965537275.1 uncultured bacterium
ACAAACCGGGCTGCCTTGCGGGAAGCATCGATATCGAGCACGCCGGCCAAAAAATTGGGCTGATTGGCCACAATTCCCACCGGCATACCATTGAAACGCGCAAATCCGGTAACGATATTTTTAGCATACTCCGCCTGGGTTTCCAAAAAATCATGGTGATCGACAATGGAAAAGATAACCCCTTTCACATCATAGGGTTGGTTGGGATTATCCGGAATAATTTCGTTCAGACCATCCTCCATACGGTCGATGGGATCGTCACAAGCCAATACCGGCGGGTCTTCCAAATTGTTTTGAGGCAAATAAGAAAGTAATTTACGGATCAATTGTAATCCTTCTTCCTCACTTTCCACCTGAAAATGGCTTACTCCCGATTTTCGTCCATGCACCTCGGCCCCACCCAAATCTTCGGTGCTAATCTCTTCTCCGGTAACGGTCTTGGCCACTTTGGGGCCCGTCACAAACATGTAACTGTTGTTTTGGTTCATCAAAATAAAATCGGTCAGTGCCGGCGAATAGACGGCCCCACCGGCACAAGGTCCGAAAATAGCCGACAATTGCGGAATCAATCCGGAGGCCATAATGTTCCGCTGAAAAATATCCGCATAACCGGCCAAACTTTTTACTCCTTCCTGAATACGCGCACCGCCACTGTCGTTCAAACCAATAACCGGCGCACCGACTTTCATGGCCTGATCCATAATTTTGCAAATTTTCCGGGCAAACGATTCGGAGAGCGAGCCGCCAAAAACAGTGAAATCCTGTGAAAACACATAAACCACACGCCCCTCAATGGTGCCATGACCGGTAATCACGCCATCGGTTAAATAGTGTTCTTTGTCGAGACCAAATTCAGTACTTCGATGGCTGACAAACATATCATACTCTTCAAAACTGCCCTCGTCGAGCAAAAGATCGATGCGTTCGCGTGCGGTGAGTTTTCCCTTTTTATGTTGGTTTTCCAAACGTTTGATGCCGCCTCCCAAACGGGCCTCTTCCCGTTTATCAAGCAGCGCCTGTATATTCTCTTCGATGGTCATGTTATTTTTTTTGTGAAATTATTAACAATATGGGATATGTAAACCGGATAAAACAGCTGAATCTCCGGATATTATTCGGAAGATTTCTTAGGCTGACAAAATTCGGTCAGTACACCAAAAGTGGATTTGGGATGGAGAAAAGCAATCTGAAGACCTTCAGCGCCTTGCCTTGGATGCGAGTCGATGAGGCGGACGCCTTTTTGCTCAACCTCATCAAGGGCATTATCAATATCCTGAACGGCAAAAGCCAGGTGATGAATTCCTTCGCCTTTTTTTTCAATAAATTTACCAATAGGCCCGTTTTCATCGGTACTTTCAAGCAGTTCGATTTTGGTTTGACCCACTTTGAAGAAAGCGGTTTTTACACGTTGGTCTTTCACCTCTTCGATGGCATAACAATGCAGCCCCAATACATTTTCGTAGTATGCAATGGCTTTTTCAAGGTCTTTAACGGCAATTCCAATATGTTCGATATGTGACAATTCCATAATGAAGGCGCTTTTGTTAAAATCTTCACAAAGATACCGTATCTTTTTTAATTGAACCCCTCAGGGATTTACTTAATTTAACGCTGCCGTTCAATTCAGAATGGAACCAAATAATTTAAAGTCCCGGGACAATTGTACAACAACAGGGTTACCGTTGGAGATTCTCTTTTAAAGAACGTCTCCGGGGGTAACAGAAATCCTCGGTTACCGCATTAATCATCCACCAGTTTCATTTCGTCGAGCAAATACCCGGCGCCTGAGAGTTTATCCACAATTAGCAAAAAATACCTGATATCCAAAGAAATATTCCGGCAGATGGAGGGGTCGTACACGAAATCGCTCATGGTACCCTCCCAGTCGCGGTCGAAATTCACCCCGATGAGTTCGCCTTTCGCATTGAGCACGGGCGATCCTGAGTTTCCTCCTGAAGTATGGTTCCGAGCCACAAAACAGACATGCATGCTGCCATCCTGATCAGCATAGCGACCAAAATCGCGGGTCCGGTAAATCTCTTTCAGCTTCTCAGGGACAGCGTAATCATAAATAGCAGGATTCTCCTTTTCCATGATTCCTTTCATGGTACTAAAAGTTTTATATTCCACCGCATCAGCAGGTTGGTAACCGGCTGCTTTTCCATAACTTACACGCAAAGTGAAATTGGCATCCGGATAGAACCGTTTCCCCTTTTGCATTTCCATTTGTGCGGCCATATACCTGCGCATCAGGCTGTCATTCTTAAGCAACAATTGGTTACGCTTTTTACTGATGACCGTATTTTGGAGCCGTTCAAAATCAAGCGCCATTTTCACTGCAGGATCTTTCGCCAGCTTTGCAAAACTTTTGGTCCGATGATTTGACAAAAGGGCCTCCACTTTTGAACGATCGACCAGTATACTTCTTTTGAAAACATTTTCGGCAAAAGCGGCATAATCGTTTTTATAATGCTGGTGAATGCGGTTAAAAAAATCCGGTTTAAAGGGAAAATTCACATCCTTATCATATTTTTTCAACAGCGCGGTCATCACCTCTTGATCCAGTGATTTTTCATAATCTTTATAAAAAACGGGCAAATACCTTTTTAGCGATGCGACCTCGTTATGGATTGCCTCCTGATTTGGAGAGCTTTCTTTACTCAACTCCGTAAGGCGAACAAACCGGCGTGCAAAGGCCACAAGCTCCATCCCCATACCGGCCTCATACAAATAGTAATAAGCATGGTTGTATGGAACAAGCGCCGCATAGGTGGTTTTAAAGGCGGGCAACAATCCTGCATATTTTTGTTGACGGTCGGGTGAGCTGTGTGCCCATTGGTCGAACTGCTTTTCAAAATTCTGTTTTTTCTCAATCCCCCGAACCCTTTTCACTCCCAAATTTTGGCCAATCATTTTTTTCCAGGCATTGGCCACATGGGCTTGTTTGGAGGCATACATAATACGCACTTTCGGGTCTCTATCGGCATATTTTTTAAAGAGGTCTAACCGTATTTGCCGGATGGAAATCCTATCCGGATTATCATGGTTCACAATCTGTTCCACGGCATAGCCTGGCAAGTATTCATTGGTACGTGCAGGATAGCCGAAAACAAAAGTAAAATCTCCGGTATGTACACCTTTTAATGAAATGGGGAAAAAATAGTTGGGGCGATACGGCACATTGTCTTTGGAATAGGGAGCCGGGTTACCATTTCGATCAACATAAATTCTAAACAGAGAAAAATCTCCGGTATGTCTTGGCCACATCCAGTTGTCGGTGTCACCACCAAATTTTCCAATGGCTGAAGGGGGCGCCCCCACCAATCGAATGTCTTTAAATGTTTGGGTAACGATCATATAAAATTGATTCCCTTTAAAAAAGGACTTAATCACTGCCTGATAAGGGCTCTTTGCTTCAAAGGCTTTTACCAGCTTTGAAGCATTTTCATGAATTTTCTGGTTGCGTTGGGCTTCACTCATATCAGGTTTTACCCCGTCTAAAACCGCACGGGTCACCTCCTCCATTTTAATGAGTACTGTGGCAGTCAATCCGGGATTGGGCAGCTCTTCTTGTTGGTTCATGGCCCAAAACCCATCTTTCAGGTAGTCGTGATCCACGCTGCTATGGCGCTGAATGGCGCTAAAACCGCAATGATGGTTGGTAAGCAACAGCCCCTGGCGTGAAATAACCTCCGAGGTACATCCTCTTCCGAACAACATCACTGCATCTTTCATGCTGCTGTGATTTAACGAATAAATATCATCCGCACTAATTTGCATCCCCATGGCCTGCATCTCTTTCTCATTTAATTGCTGAAGCAATTGGGGAATCCACATCCCTTCGCCCGCGCGAAGGCCTTGTCCAGCCACCAAGAACCAACACAAGAACAATACTTTAATAGATTTCATAAGCTGTAAATATTTTTTTCAAATATACCGAAAACAAAATACTTTCTTTATCTTTGCTATTGAAAATTTCCAGACCATGCGGCAAGCATCCACATACAATCCCCTTTCGCACCGTACGGGCAAATGCCTGTTCGAATGCTGGATATTCTGATTTTCCTTCCACCGCTTTTATCTCAACCTAATTACAAACCATTATTTTTCCTGTGATGGAAGGAATTATTTTTGATATCAAACATTATGCATTGCACGACGGTCCCGGGGTCAGGCAAACCGTTTTTCTGAAAGGGTGTCCCCTCTCGTGCTGGTGGTGTCACAACCCCGAAAGCCAAGACAGCCGGATTGTTACTTTTCGCAAAGAAGAAAGTATTGATGGTCATATTGTTGTCGATCAGCAAACCATGGGTTGGAAAATCAATGATTTTGAATTAATGAACGAGATTGAGAAAGACCGACTGTTGTTTGAAGAGTCGGGAGGCGGCGTTACCTTTTCGGGAGGCGAACCCTTTCTTCAATATCCGTTTCTGATGGCTGTCCTGAAAGCCTGCAAATCGGCCGAAATCCACACCTGTATCGATACAACGGCCTATCTTTCAAGTGAAAAACTAAAAAAAGCAGCGCCCTTTACCAATTTGTTTTTGATTGATTTAAAACAAATGGATGACACCTTGCATAGAAAATATACCGGTGTAGGCAACGCTTTGATTCTGGATAACCTTCGCCTTTTGGACACCCTGGGCAAAGATCTCTGGATTCGCTACCCTTTGATTCCGGGGATTAACGACCAGGAAGAAAACCTGCTGAAGATGTTGGCTTTTTTGCAACAGCTAAAGCACTACCCCCTCATCAGTATTTTGCCATACCATAAAATTGGCAGTCATAAATATCAACGGTTTGGTATTGAATATAAAATGAGTGGAACCCCCGAACCCGAAGCCGGTCAGGTGGAAGAAATAAAAAATCTATTTGAGCAGGCAGGCTTTAAGGTACAAGTTGGCGGTTAGAGAGCAATAATTTTTTAAA
>CBETNY010000161.1:0-4917 GCA_965537275.1 uncultured bacterium
CCCGACCGTCAAGCGATTCCCAACGGCAGTACTTATTACATTCAGGATTTAATGGAACTCAAAGAGATTCTTTAATTATTGAGCAAACTAATTAAAATGAGCAATAACCGTTTTTTGTGCTCGTACTTTTTGTCCCAATTTCACATCCACCTTTACATCGGGGGGTAAATAAAAATCGACCCTCGAACCAAAACGAATCATGCCCAACTCTTCACCTTGTTTTACTTTATCACCCGGTTTGGCATAATAAACAATGCGACGGGCCATGATGCCGGCTACCTGGCGGATAAGCACATCTTTTCCCTTTTCTTTTTCCAGTACGATGGAGCTACGTTCATTTTCTTCGGACGATTTAGGATGACGCGCCATAAAATAATGTCCGGGGTGATACTTCGTATAACGAATGGTTCCTTCAAACGGATACCAGTTGACGTGGACATCAAAACCCGACATAAAAACAGACACCTGCATGCGTTCGGCCTGAAAATATTCATCCACAAAAGTCTTTTCAATAGCCACAATGGTTCCATCAGCCGATGAGAGAATATGATCTCCCGAATTGACCTGGCGTTGGGGAACACGAAAAAAGAAAACCGTCCAGACAAATCCCAGCAAAGGAAGCATCATCAGCCCCCACTTTACCCAGACAACTACGGGCAAATATGCAAATATCAAGACCAAAATCAGGTTGATCAAAAACGAATTAAATATGATTTTATGTCCTTCTTTGTGTATAATCATAAAACGAATAAATAAAAATAAACAAAAGGCGTAGCGAACAAAATGGCATCAAACCGGTCGAGCGCGCCACCATGGCCGGGCATAAACGATCCTGAATCTTTCACACCTGCATTTCTTTTCAGCAGCGATTCGGCCAGGTCACCCACATTGGCAGCAACTGAAATAATCAGCCCCATTCCCATCCATTGGCTAAAGTTTAAGCTGGTTGAAAGCAAACTAAATCCCCAGGCAAATATCAGTGTAAACACCAGTCCTCCCAAACTGCCTTCCCATGTTTTTTTCGGGGAAAGCCGCTCATAGAGTTTATGTTTTCCAAATATCGAACCGGTAAGATAGGCAAAAACATCATTGGCCCACACCAGAATAAAAAAAGCAAACAACACCCACGGGAAAGCCTCACCGGACCCTCCCGCAAAATACAGGCTATTAAGGAGCCCCATGGGCATAGAAAGATAAATAAAAGCAGTGATTCCTATGGTAATTCGTTTCCACGAAGGCGAAGGATAATGAAAAATCTCAGCACCAATAAGAATAAAGAAACTCATGAATACCAACAAATAATTGGAGATATCCAACACTTCCATTCCAACTAAAGCCACCAAAACATAGATGGAAGCCCCAAGAAAATAATAAAGAATACCTGCCGGTTGTTCAGGGTTGAGCAATCTGTGAAATTCGTAAAGACCCACCACGGTAAATCCTCCCAACACAACAAACACCGCCCATGGCGAAAGAAACAGGGATCCTAAAATAAGTACCGCAAATACAAATCCGGTTAAGGCCCTGGTTAACAGATTATTCATTCAATATCGATTTTAAACCCGACCGCAAAGATACAGAATTTGGAAATACCCGTACCGGCACCTTTTAACCAGGGCTTTTTCACGGAACTACTCGGCATCATCCACCATAAAAACAAAAAGCTCCCGAGGGCCATGGGCGCCCATCACCAACGTTTTTTCAATATCAGCTGTCCGGCTGGGACCGGTGATCACCGTAATTTGAGAGGGCATTTGAGCATACTTCTTTCTCAACAGCTTTAACGCGTCATCCAGCTCTTCCACAACCTGCGAAGCATACGCAATCACAACATGCACATCCGGAAACACAAACAACCGTCGTCCCGAATCCAATCCCGACGACACCAACACACTTCCAAACCGGGCAATCAAAGACTCGCAACGGGTAACACCCACTTTTAAGTCCTTAAATTTTTCAGGATCACTTTCGTAAGGAATATCCGCCGAACGCATCAGCAATTTGATTTTTTCATCAAAAACAAAAAAGTTATCCTGGTTTTTTTCCTGGAGCAGATAAATCAGATTATCCGTTAACGCCTTTTCGTTTTCACAATAGACGAAGGTACCTCCCATGTCGATCAGTTTTGACGCAAAAACCACCTCTTTTTCCTCCGTCAAATCCTGAAAAACCGGACTTGAAAAATCAACATTTACAAAGGGATTTTCTTTTTTACTGATAAGGGCATCCCGCACTTTTTTCAAAAGCTGCTCTTTTGGAGTGGTCTCTTCCATGGAATCTATTTTTCTGATGGTTCTCCTTTATCCTTAGTTTCGTTATCAAATAAACCGGTTTGTTGATTCTCGGCTTCGGCCTCCGGCGTATTTTCATCCGTTGGAGCAGCCTCTTGTTTGGCCACTTTAGCCTTTTTTCGAGGTTTTCTTTTGGTAAGATGTTCTTTCACACTCAAAGGCTCGTCACCCCATGGGCGTTTTCCAAAAATCGCCACCAGATCGTCGCTGAAAATAACCTCCTTATCGAGTAGTTGCTGGGCCAGTTTTTCCAAACCCTCCCGGTGATCAATCAAAATTTGTTTTGCCCTTGCGTAAGCTTTTTCCACAATGGCACTGATTTCCTTATCAATGATTTCATTGGTTTTTTCGCTAAATGGCTTACCAAAGCTATACTCTTGTTGTCCCGTGGAATCATAATAACTCAAATTACCGATTTTTTTACTCAGCCCGTAATAGGCCACCATGGCATACGCTTGTTTGGTAACTTTTTCCAAATCGTTCAAAGCGCCGGTTGAAATTTCGCCGAAAATGACCTCTTCGGCAGCCCGGCCTCCCAATGCAGCACACATTTCATCAAACATTTGATCAAATGTGGTAATTTGTCTCTCTTCGGGCAAATACCAGGCAGCGCCCAGCGATCGACCGCGAGGAACAATGGTTACCTTCACCAAAGGATTGGCATGTTCGAGCAACCAACTTACCGTGGCATGACCCGCTTCATGATGGGCCACCACCTTTTTCTCACGAGGCGAAATAATTTTATTTTTCTTTTCCAAACCGCCGATAATCCGGTCGATGGCATCCATAAAATCCTGTCGATTAACCGTCTTATGCGATTTACGGGCAGCAATCAAAGCCGATTCATTACATACATTGGCAATATCGGCACCTGAAAAACCCGGCGTTTGTTTGGCCAAAAATTCAATATCCACATTTTTATTCAGCTTCAACGGACGCATATGTACTTTGAAGATTTCGCGACGCTCTTCCAAATCAGGCAGTTCCACAAAGATTTGCCGGTCAAAACGCCCGGCCCTTAGCAAGGCCTTATCAAGAATATCGGCACGGTTGGTAGCTGCAATTACAATTACCCCTGAATTGGGTGAAAACCCGTCCATCTCGGTCAGCAGCTGGTTTAACGTGTTCTCCCGTTCATCATTGGAGCCGGTCATGGGATTTTTACCACGTGCACGGCCAATGGCATCAATTTCATCAATAAAAATAATGGAAGGGGCCTTCTCTTTGGCCTGTTTAAACAAATCACGCACCCGTGATGCCCCGACACCAACAAACATCTCCACAAAATCGGAACCCGACAAGGAGAAAAACGGAACATGGGCTTCTCCGGCAACCGATTTGGCCAATAGCGTTTTCCCGGTTCCGGGAGGGCCTACCAACAGCACACCTTTCGGAATTTTTCCACCCAATTTGGTATATTTTTCGGGTGACCGTAAAAAGTCAACCACCTCTATCACTTCCACCTTGGCCTCTTCCAAACCGGCCACATCTTTAAAAGTGATGTTGATGCTCGTATTTTTATCGTAAATCTGCGCCTTCGATTTTCCAATGTTGAAAATTTGGCCACCGGCCCCTCCACCGCCACGACTCATCATCCGCATGATAAAGAACCAAACACCGAAAAGCAGAAGAATCGGCAGTACCCAGCTCAGGATTTCTCCGCCCCAGTTGTGACGTGTTTCGCTCTCCACATACACCGGATCAGGATCACCCTTTTGAACCTCCTGTACCTGTTGAATAAAAATATCAGGCGACGCCACGTTGTAATAAAACTGCGGAACAGCCTGACCAAAATTACTCGAGGTAGCCACATCCTTATATTTTTCCTCTTTCAACTTGTCGGGCTCAATATAAATTTCGGCCACCTCTTTGTTGACAAGGACAATCTTCTGAATATCCTTATCTTTTAACATCTGCTGCAGCTCCTTCCAGTTGGTCTGTTTGGTTGACCCACCAAAATCCATAAACTGGATACCCAGAAAAATCAAGGCCAGGATCGCATAAATCCAATAGAAATTAAATTTGGGCAACTTGCCTTTTCCACCTGTTAAATTTTCCAGCGGATTTTTATTAGGAATACGGTTATTTTCTTTTTTTTCTGTCATTCTTATATTCGTAAAATCAAAATTTGTAACTATTGATCGCTTTCGTATTGCGTAATGGCCGCATCCGCCCAAAGCGATTCCAGTTTATAAAAACTTCTGGTCTCTTCCAGAAAGATATGCGCCACCACATCGAAGTAGTCTATCAAAATCCATTCCGAATTCTCATAACCTTCACGATGCTCCGGATTAACACCACAGTTTTTATACACTTTCTCCAAAATACCATCATAAATGGCATTTACCTGAGTCTTAGAGTTGGCATGACAAATCACAAAATAATCGCAAACAGCATGAGGAATTTTTGTCATATCAAGGCAGACGATATTTTTAGCCTTTTTATCGCGCATTCCCGCCACAATTTGGTCAATCAGGCTGGCTGCATCGTCATGAATCTCCTTTTTTTCCATAAAAATATTTTAATCTACAAAAATAGTTTTTTTTACCTTGCCCTCAGGGGGTTTTAAAACCAATTTTTCCAGGTTTCCAATCCTGAAGGGTAAAAATAATCCCGACTTGATGCA
>CBETNY010000162.1:0-4913 GCA_965537275.1 uncultured bacterium
AACGCAATTTTTATAACATCCATACCCCGATTATTACCGGGTCGGATGCTGAAGGAGCCGGTGAAATGTTTCAGGTAACGACCCTCGATTTGGAAAATCTTCCCAAAAATGAAGAGGGGGCTGTTGATTATAAAAAAGACTTTTTCGGTAAACCGGCCAACCTGACGGTTTCGGGTCAGTTAGAAGGCGAGCTGGCTGCGCTGGCACTTTCAAAAATTTACACTTTCGGGCCTACTTTTCGTGCCGAGAATTCCAATACCACCCGCCATCTGGCCGAGTTTTGGATGATTGAACCCGAAATGGCTTTTTACGATTTGAATGACAACATGGATTTGGCCGAAGCGCTGCTGAAATATGTGATTCAATATGCGTTGGATCACTGTATGGACGATTTACAATTTTTAAGTAAGCGTCAGCAGGATGAGGAAAAAAACAAAAAAGCCAACGAACGCTCCATGGAACTCATCGAGAAATTGCGCTTTGTGCTGGCCGAACCTTTCGTAAGACTTACCTACACCGAGGCTGTTCAAATTCTAAAAAACTCGAAACCGAACAAAAAGAAACGGTTTCAATATCCGGTAGACGAATGGGGAGTGGACCTTCAATCGGAGCATGAGCGCTATTTGGTGGAGAAACATTTTAAACGTCCGGTAATTCTGACGGACTATCCGGCCAGTATCAAGGCTTTTTATATGAAGCAAAACGAGGATGGAAAAACGGTACGCGCCATGGATGTGCTTTTCCCTCAAATTGGTGAAATTATTGGTGGTTCACAGCGTGAAGAGAATTACAAAAAGCTGTACGACCGGATAAAAGCATTGAATATTCCCGAATCGTCGATGTGGTGGTATCTCGAGACCCGGAAATTCGGCAGTGTGCCTCATTCAGGATTCGGTTTGGGATTTGAGCGACTGATTCTTTTCCTTACGGGGATGACCAACATCCGCGATGTGATTCCGTTTCCCAGAACTCCTTTGAATCTGGAATTTTAGCGGACACAAAGTGCGATAAAATATTTTGGTGCAAAAATACTCGGATTGTATAAGAATTTTATATTTTTGCCGCCGCATTGCCCGATGGTGTAATTGGCAACACGTCTGACTCTGGATCAGAAGAGTCCAGGTTCGAACCCTGGTCGGGCAACAAAAGCCTCCACGAAAGTGGAGGCTTTGTTGTATACCGGTGAAAGTGTTGACGATAAGGAAATTGTGTTGATTTTTTCGATTTAACTGATGCGAACCAATTTGGTAATTCTTAAATGAGTATTTTTGGGTGCATGGAAGCATTGTTGTAAAAACAATAAAAATAAGGCATGCTCATTACTTAAAAAATTTGCATTCATGAAACAGTTAACCTCAAAAATTTTATTCCTTATTTTCCTGTTTAGCACCTCCCTTTTAAGTGCTCAAATTTCACATGGCACCGTGGAGGAAGGGCTTACCCTCAACAGCAAGATATTACACAAAACCGTGCGATATACCATTTATCTGCCTTATGATTATCATACTTCGAACCGTTATTATCCGGTGGTTTATCTTTTGCACGGTTATACCGACAACGACATGGGATGGACACAGTTTGGCGAAGCCAACCGCATTGCCGATGAAGGAATTGCCAAAGGCGATTTTCCCCCAATGATTTTGGTAACTCCTGATGCCGGCGTTTCGTGGTATATCAACAATTATAACGGCAGCGTTCGTTATGAAGATTTCTTTTTCAAGGAATTGATTCCTTACATCGAATCACATTACCGGATTCGGGCCGAAAAACAATTCAGGGCCGTGAGCGGTTTGTCGATGGGTGGATATGGTTCGCTGGTGTATGTGATGAAACATCCGGATATGTTTGCGGCTTGTGCCGGATTGAGTGCTGCTGTGCGTACCGACAAGCAGTATCTGAGCCTGAGCAGTGCGCGTTGGGCACGTACGGAGGCCATCCTCTATGGGCCGGGACTTGAAGGTAAAGCTCGCCTGAACAAAAGTTTACGAACCAACGATCCATTATATTTGGTGAAAACCGGAGACCCTGCTTTATTGAAAAAAGTAAAGTACTATCTCGACTGTGGCGATCATGATTATTTTACCCTGGGCAATTCCGAATTGCACATTTTAATGACCCAACGGCACATTCCACATGAATTTATCTCACGACCGGGAAGACACAGCTGGGAATATTGGCGCAGCGGCCTGCCCAATGCCCTGAAATTTATAGGGAAAGTTTTTACACGGTAAGGGTTCTCATCGGTAAAACAGATGTTTCTTTATAAAAATGAAAATTATTTCCTCTCCTGTTAAAAACCTACGATAGTACTAAAGGTTTAAACTCAGGGATAGAATTTAATGACTTTTCGAGGTTGTCTTTCAGTTTTGAGACTTGTTTCAGTTTGTTTTTGAGATAATATTCACTGTTTTGCTTCTGTGGAAATCAGGTTGCTAAATGCCTTAACCTATTCATATTCAATTTCTTTATTCAATTACTAAAGTAGAAATGGAGTGAGGTAAACTGATCGTTACTGCGGCTTCTCCGGCAATCCAAACCTGATACTTAATTTTTGAATCTGTAGGATTCATCACGATAATGGCGAGTTTCCCGTCTTTATTGATAAAGGCCGTCGTGAGCAATTTGCTGGTGCTGGAAGCGCTGATAATTCGTTTGGCACCCGGGCGTACGAATTTCGAGAACTGGCCGATGTAATAGTAAATGTTGGTAAAAATCAGCTGACCGGTTTTGGTGTTGGCGATCACCGGTGCAAAGCAATAATTTTTTACATGGTTCGGGCCGCCCTTTTCATTCAAAAGCACATTCCAGTCTGTCCAGGCTTCAGTTCCGTCGTTGAAATCGTGGATCATGGAACGGCCGTAAAATTCTCCTAATTTCCAGTCATGTAATTGGTTGTAGTTGAAGGGGCCCTCGCAACCTTCTGTAAAAATGAGATGTTTATTCGGATATGCTTCATGAACGCGCCTTACATTATTGAACATCATCACGCCATTTTTCAGGTATTCGTACCAATGATATCCTACGCCCCAAACATATTTTGCTGCTTCCGGATCGTTCAGTATTACACTGGCCCGCTGGTAGAGAAGGTCGCGGTTATGATCCCAAACAATCAGTCTGATATCACTTAACCCATCTTTTACCAATGTGGGTCCCAGATAATTTTTGACAAAATCTCTTTCATCATCGGCTGTATAAATGCAGGACTCCCAAATTTGTTTGGCCATGGGTTCGTTTTGTACGGTAAGTCCCCAAATGGGAACTCCTTGTGCCGCATAGGCTTTTATGAATTTCACATAATAATTGGCCCAGGCTTGCCGGTATTTAGGAAGCAATTTCCCACCATGCAACATATCATCATTGGTCTTCATCCAGGCCGGAGGACTCCACGGGCTGGCAAAGATTTTCAGACGACCGCCGGCAGCTTTCATGGCATCTTTGATGAAAGGAATACGATATTTCAAATCGTGCTTCACACTGAAAGTTTTCAGGGCTGTATCGCCTTTGGCAACGTAGGTATAACTTTCGCTGGAAAAATCGCAACTGTTGAGATTGGTGCGTCCGAAAGTATAACCGATGCCCTTTTCGGGATTATAATAGGCCGTAAGAAATTCTTGTTGCTGTTTTTTCGGCAGTTGTGCAAAGGTTTCTGCGGAAGCATCCGTTAAAGCGCCGCCGATTCCTATGATTGTCTGGAACTGTTTTGTGGGGTCCACAAAGATCCAGGACTCTCTTTCCAGCGGCTGGGCAGCAGGTTTCAGTTGTATGGAACCCTGATTCGTCAACCTCAGGTGGGTGTTTTTGGCGGTGGTGAAAATTTCTATTTTCTTACCGGAATAATCCGTTGTCTGGCACCAGGCCGGCGTTGCGAATGCGAGCAACGAAGCTGCAAATAATTGTATGGCAATTTTTATTTTCATAGCGCTATTTTGTTAATTCCAAATAAAGGTTCCGACTGCTCCGGCAGCCAGTTTGGGTGAAACTGTTTTTCCTCCGAAACGGATGTTAAAGGTCGTCGTATAGCTTCCTGAATTCAACACAATCAGTACTTTTTGTCCATCAGGAGTTTTGAAAGCCACATCCAGCAGGTCCCCGACATTGTTTGATGCGATACGCACAGAACCCGGTCTTACAAACTTTGCCGCATGCGCAACAATGTAATAGCTAACATTACGTGTATAACTGTTTGTGCCAATGGTTAATGCTCCGAGGCAGGTGGTGCAGCCACCATTTGTATGTATCGACAAACCGGGATCAGATGCCAGGTTCCATTCAATGACATTTTTGCTCCAGTTGCGGGTGGCTCCGATGATCAGGTTCCGGATGTGCCAGTCCAAATCAGCTCCGAAATCTCCTGTAGAAGCAGTATATTGTTCAGTAAAATACAAATTCTTGTTTGGGAATGCATGATGGACACTGGACATCGTGTTTATACTTCCTGCATACAAATGGAATGCCGAACCGTCAATAAATTTCGCGGCCGCGCTATCGCTCAGAATATCAGTTGCATATTCGGGATGGTCGAGATTGTGGTCGTAAATAATAATTTTGGTATCCAGATTATTGGCTTTGAATGCAGGTCCCAGGTAATTTTTCACGAAATCGTCTTCTTCAGCAGAGGTCATAAGCATGGACGGATTGTTGTAGGCATTCAGGGGTTCATTTTGTGGCGTAATGGCAGTAATGTTGATTCCTTCGGCTTTCATGGCCTGAATATACTTTACAAAATACTCCGCGTAAACCCAATAATATTGATGGATTAAACTGCCTCCTTTGTAGTTGTTGTTTGTTTTCATCCAGATGGGGGCCGTCCACGGCGTAGCGATGATTTTTATAGAAGGATCAAGGGCAATAATTCTTTGAAGAACCGGTATCAGATCCTTTTTTTCTTTTTCGATGGTGAAATTATGAAGAGC
>CBETNY010000163.1:0-4911 GCA_965537275.1 uncultured bacterium
CATTTGTTTACTGGCCAGCCCCATCACCTTTCCCATATCCTTCATGGAAGAAGCACCGGTAGCCGCAATAATTTCCTTCAATTGTGCTTCAATTTCGTCGGGCGACATCTGTTCGGGGAGATATTTTTCGATAATTCCGGCCTGATATTCCTCTTCCTCCGCCAAATCAATCCGGTTTTGTTCACGAAAAAGGGCGGCCGAATCGCGGCGTTGTTTAACCAATTTTTGCAATAATTTCAGTTCGAGGCTTTCCGGAATTTCTGAACCATTGATATCGGTTCCCGTTTTTTCGAGCAACAAGGCCGCTTTAATCGCCCTCAAAGCTTCCAGTTTACGCCGATCTTTAGCAAGCATTGCCTGTTTTAAATCGTTGTTAATGAGTTTTTCCAGCGTCATAGTTTCTTTCGTTTAATCAACGTTATCATGTAAAAATGAATTGTCCGATTTAATGATGGGATTCTTCTTGCTATCCTCACCCAGCGTATAGCGCGAGACCTCTGACTGCGAAGAATAGTTCGGCTCGCTAAGTTGAATATTTTGACGACGAAAAGCCGGTATTTTCTCCTCATCTTTAAAATCACCGGAACCGTGTCGTTTTCCTCCGTCCCATTTACCTGCGCTCAATTCACGGAGACGTTCAATACGTTTTTTAGAATTGTTGTCAATGGCTTCCCTTTCCGACAAATCCTGCTGTGAAGATGAAGGATGATCGGTGGAGTCCGCCGTAGGTTTCACGGTCTTTTTTATGAGTGCGGGGGCCGGATCTTGCTCATTAAAGTGAAGCTCGGGTTGTATAACGTTTTGCCGTTTGGAAGAATCCGGATTTTCAACCTGCTCGTCTTCAAGTTTATGAACAATTTTCTTAACCGGTTTCGGTTCCGGCGTAGGATCTACCACCAGCTTGCTTTTTTCCTGTTCTTTTTCGTCAGGAACCGTATCAACCTGGGCATCGGCCGACGGATCAGCCATATTTTCAGTATCCGGGTTTATGGGTGAAGAGCCCGTAGATGGCTCCTGTTTTTTATCCTTTTCGGAATACAAACTTTGAATTTCAGGCTGGCCGGCATCGAAACCGGTGGCAATAATGGTAACGCCCAGGCCTTCACCCATCGATTCGTCAATTCCACGTCCCCAAATTACATCGGCACTGTCCTCACCACATTTATCGGCAATATAATCGGTAATTTGGGTAATCTCATCCATGGTAACATCCTTGGTGCCTGCCGTGATATAAAGCAGAATATTTTTAGCCCCGCGAACATCATTATCATTCAACAACGGAGAACGCATGGCTTCCTCGATGGCTTTTAAGGCACGATCTTCCCCCTCTTCAACTGCGGAACCCATAATGGCTTTTCCACTGTCTTTCATCACGGTTTTCACATCCTGGAAATCCACATTTACATAACCATGCACCGTAATGAGCTCGGCAATACCTTTGGCAGCCGTTGTTAACACATTATCAGCGTGGGCAAAAGCATTTCCCAATCCTAAATCGCCATATTGATCGCGCAATTTATCGTTACTAATCACCAAAAGGGTATCCACATATTTACGCATCTCTTCAATACCCTGTTTTGCCTTGAGGGTTTTTCTTCTTCCCTCAAAACGGAAGGGAAGGGTGACAATCCCCACTGAGAGCAGCCCCCGTTCGCGTGCAAATTTGGCAATTACCGGTGCGGCGCCTGTTCCGGTACCACCGCCCATTCCTGCAGTAATAAACAGCATTTCGGTGTCGGCATCCAGCACCTCTTCAAATTTTTCGAGTGACTCGATGGCTGCTTTTTCTGCCCTTTCGGGGATGGAACCAGCACCCAGGCCCGATTCTCCAAGTTGAATTTTGACAGGTACAGGACTTGCCGAGAGGGCTTGCACATCGGTATTACAGATGACAAAGTCTACACCTTCGATACCTTCTTTAAACATGTGATTCACGGCATTGCTACCACCACCACCAACGCCGATTACTTTGATGATAGAAGTCTTTTTTTTGGGGGTAAATTGAATCATATTGTGTGTGTTATTTTCCATTGATCAATAAAGCGTTTTTGCGGTTGTTGCTAACCTATTTTTGCGAAATTAAATATACTCAGTTGCCGGGTCTTAAATGGTTGCCCTGCATTTATTTTTTAACACTAAAAAGTTAATTATCTTCTTCATTTGTATCCGACTCAAACCAATCTTTAATGAAGTCGGCAAACCGTCGTGGCCCGAACAAGCCACCTCCCACTTTTCGAGGTGTTTTTTTCTTTTTCGGATCGGCTAACGAATCTACCTCTTTAGGACGGGTTTTTATTTCCATTTCGTACCGTTTTATCCCTTCAATAACCAAACCTATCCCTGTGGCATACATGGGGCTGGCCATATCTTCCGAAACATCTTTAGCCAAATGCTCGTTAGGATAACCGATGCGCGTTTCGATGCCGGTGGTAAATTCGGTAAGTTGATGTACATGTTTAAGTTGAGCACCTCCGCCGGTAAGAACAATCCCTCCAATGAGTTTTTTCTCAAATCCCGAATTTTTGATCTCATAATAAACGTGATCAATAATTTCCTCCATGCGGGCCTGAATTATCGATGCCAGGTTTTTTAAAGTGATCTCTTTGGGCGGACGGCCTCTGAGGCCCGGGATAGCCACCACCTCATCATCACGGTTTTCGCTGGAGAGGGCAGAACCAAATTTCACTTTTAAATCTTCGGCATGACGTCGGATGATGGCACAGCCCTCCTTCACATCTTCGGTAACCACGTCACCGCCAAAGGGAATGACCGCCGTATGCCTGATAATATGATCCTGAAAAATGGCTATATCGGTGGTTCCACCGCCAATATCAACCAATACCACGCCGGCCTCTTTTTCTTCGTCGCTGAGAACGGCTTCTGCCGAGGCAATGGGTTCAAGAATGAGTTGTGCTTCTTCAAGACCTGCTTTCTTGATACATTTATAAATATTTTTTGCGGCTGCCGTTTGTCCGATGATGATGTGAAAATTTGCTTCCAACTTGTTGCCCAACATACCCACCGGATGGCGAATTCCATCTTCATCGTCGATGATGTAATCTTGTGGAATCACATCAATAATTTCCTCGCCGGGAGACATATTAAGCTTATACATGTTATGAATAAGCTGTTCTACCTCTTCGTTGGTAATTTCCTGATCAGCATCTTCCCGAATCAATGTACCGCGATGTTGCAAACTTTTGATATGCTGACCGGCAATTCCCACGTTCACATATTTAATATCCACACCCGATTGTTGTTCGGCCTGCGAAACAGCTGTCCGGATAGAACGTACCGTATCTTCTATATTGGTAACCACGCCTCTTTTGACGCCTATTGATTCTGTTTTTCCATAACCGAGAATCTCAATTTTACCAAATTCGTTTTTGCGTCCCACAATACAAGCAATTTTTGTGGTTCCAATGTCGAGTCCTACTATAAATTCATTTTCCATCTGACTATTTTTTAGTACAAACTACCTGGTTTGTAAACGCCAGGTTGATGCGATTATATTTATTCCATCCTTCTTTGATAAGCGCTTGCTTATAAAAGGCTTCTAAGTTCTCTAATTTTATTTTGATATCCTCTAACTTACCGAAGTGAACAATATGGTTTCCCAGTTCCGGCACAAAATCAACCTCTCCCCTGCTGGTCACAAAAATTTGACTGATGGCAGCTTTCAGAAAGGGATTTGAATCAATTTGCAGCGCCAGCCGATATAAGCCGGGCAGCACACTTTTTTGATACAAACTATCGGTAACCATTTTACCGGGAACCAATACGTTTTTGATATAGCCGTTTACCGGTATTACCCGGGCCGAAACCATGGGCGTTAAGGGAAACAACTGCCCGCGATCATCCAAATAACAGCTTTGTTTTCGACTGTTGTAAACGCGCAACAGGGCTTTTTTCTCAAAAACATGAATCACCAAATCGCCATCGATATTTAAATAGGCATCGGCACTTTTAACAAAAGGATTTTTTTGGATTTGCTTTTCCATCCAGGCCACTGATATTTTTGAAATGGGCCTACCCTTCACGCTATCGGCACTATGTATGGCCTGCAACACCTGCTTGCGATTGATAAACGCCTGATATTTTGCATGATGCAGCCTCACATCCACCTTTTGAACCGGTTTTTTCCGATACTGCCAATAACTGCCCACCGCCAAGGCAATGACCGCCAGGCTGAACAAAATGACAAACGTACGGGTTAAAAACTTCTTCATTATTTTTTTAGTATTTCTTCTATCTCACTAACCATCAATCCTATATCACCTGCACCCAACGTTAACAACACCTCCGGCTTTTCTTTTTGCAAAAATTGGAATAATTCTGTTTTCGACAATATCTGTTTCTCTTTTAAAGTGATTTTATCTAAAATCAAGCGGCTGCTGACTCCCTGAATGGGCAATTCGCGAGCAGGATAAATATCGAGCAAAACCACACAATCGGCTTCGTTGAGCACCCTGGCAAAATCATCTGCAAAATCGCGGGTACGACTATACAGGTGCGGCTGAAAAACAGCACAAATTTTCTTATCGGGATACAAGCTGCGCACCGCCTGCAATGTCCGGTACAACTCGGTAGGATGGTGGGCATAATCGTCGATATAGACCACATCCGGTTGGTTGACCCTTACGTCGAACCGTCGCTCAACCCCTTGAAAATGTTCAAGGGCATCGATAACCACTTTTACGGGAATATCCACCGAAAGGGCCAAGGCAGCAGCAGCCAGGGCATTTTCCACATAATGCTTTCCGGGTACCTGCATGCGTACTTCTCCCAAAAGATTTCGATCTTGCCACAAATCAAAACAAAAATGACCATTGATGATTTGGATATTTTTTGCCTGCATATGAGCCCCCTCACCGGTACCATAGGTTATGGCACAAGCCGCAAGATCTTCAA
>CBETNY010000164.1:0-4886 GCA_965537275.1 uncultured bacterium
CTTTAGTCCTTTCTTTATTAAGAGAGGATTCAGGTGAGTTTAGTAAAAAAAAACAAAATCAGAAAAGTATTTCGGCCATTTAAATTATTTTTTTGTTGAATTTATGTCGTATGTTTGCGTCATTAAACATAAACAAAAATGACATACTCAAAAATTGAAGCTTTTTCACCTGAATTACAGGAACTTGCAACTTTTGCTAAAGTTTTGAGTCACCCGGCACGTATGGCCATTTTAAACTATTTGTCCGAACAAAGCCAATGCATCAGTGGTGACATCACCGATGAAATCCCCCTTAGCCGGACAACCGTATCGCAACATCTTCAGGAATTGAAGAATGCCGGATTAATCCACGGAACGGTTTCGGGTACCCGGGTATATTATTGTTTGGAGACGGATAAAATCAACGAATTAAAAACAAAAATGCATGCTTTTATGGAAAAACTTGCAGCCAACCGAACCGAATGTGAGATTTAAACAATAAGCAATTTATTTAACGCATAATTTAATATGAAAATACTCGTTTTATGTACCGGCAATACCTGCCGCAGCCAAATGGCAGAAGCCTATCTGAAATCGTTAAACCCATCGCTTGAGGTCTATTCTGCCGGAACCGAACCGGGGCAACAAGTGCACCCCAAAGCCATTCAGGTAATGGCTGAGAAAGGCATTAACCTCAATGACGGACATCCTAAACCGGTGGATGAATTTATCAGTACTCCTTTCGATTATGTAATTACCGTTTGCGATGGTGCACGCGAAAGCTGTCCGGTTTTTATGGGAAAAGTTGAGCATCGCCTGCACATAGGTTTCGACGACCCGGCAGAAGCAACAGGAACCGACGAAGAAATCCTGGCGGTTTTCAGAAGGGTAAGGGATGAAATCTTCAGAGACTTTTTGAAATTTTATAACGAACACATTAACAAATAATTAAATAATCTTATCAACTTGTTTATAGTCAAATTGCTTTTTAATATGTATACAACTAAAAATCAGACAATAAATTCCTATAATCCCCTTTTGGAAGGGGTGAAGGGGTAGGTTATAAAAAACATTTATTGTCTGATTTTTATTGTTATTATTTAGCCCCCCTGACTATTAACTTTAAACAACTTCAGTATTAAAAAAAACAAATATCTTATTATGAAAGTTGAAAATACAATTGGAAGACCCGTTCAGGTTCGGGTTCATGGAATTAGCGAAACGCCAACCAAAATGAATGTTTCCTCCGGGAAATTCAAAATGGTTATTGACGAACCTGAAAATATGGGAGGAGCCAACGAAGGGCCGGCACCGGTTCAGGTGTTGCTCATGGCTTTGGCCGGCTGCTTAAATGTTACCGGACATGAAGTCGCCAGACAAAGAGGATTAAAATTACACCGTATAAAAATTGACATTGAAGGAAATATGAATGCCTGTAATTTCATGGGCTGTTCGTTTGATGAAAGGGCAGGTTTCCAACAAATTAAAGTACATTTAAAACCCGAATTTGAAGTAGCTTCCGACGAAGTAGTCGAAAGTTGGGCCAAAGAAACCGAAGCACGCTGTCCGGTTACCGACAACATCAAAGATGCAACCAAAATTGTTGTATCACATACCCATAAAGCGCCACAACTTTCTTAAAAGCATCATACAAGCCCTATCAATCAACCATAAAATGCAGGCTAATGAAAAAGGTCAAAAAACTTTCATTTCTGGATCGCTACTTAACTTTATGGATTTTCCTCGCCATGCTGTTGGGCGTTTTTTCAGGGTATCTTTTTCCAGCGATTGCAAAATTTTGGGACAGTATGAGTACCGGTACCACCAATATCCCCATCGCAATCGGCTTAATCCTGATGCTGTATCCCCCTTTGGCAAAAGTACGTTATGAAGAGCTGGGCGATGTTTTTTCAAATTGGAAAATATTAAGCCTGTCGTTGGTCCAAAACTGGATTATCGGCCCTTTCGTCATGTTTTTTCTAGCGGTACTCTTTCTGCATAATTACCCTCAATACATGACCGGCTTAATTTTGATTGGCCTGGCGCGATGTATTGCCATGGTGATTGTATGGAACGACCTTGCCGGGGGCGATCGCGAATACGCAGCGGGACTGGTGGCTTTCAACAGCATTTTTCAGGTTTTGTTTTACTCGGTTTTCGCTTGGTTTTTTATTAGCATCCTGCCCAAACTCATTGGGTTGAATGCCTATACCGTTCAAATTTCTATGGGCGAAATTGCCAAAAGTGTACTGATTTATCTTGGCATTCCTTTTGCCGCCGGAATTATCACGCGCTACAGCCTTATAAAACTTAAAAACAGGGAATGGTATGAAAAGAAATTTGTCCCCAAGATCAGTCCGCTTACTTTGGTAGCCTTACTGTTTACTATTGTGGTGATGTTTTCGCTAAAAGGGGAAACTATCGTAAGTCTGCCATTGGACGTGCTTCTTGTAGCAATCCCACTGATTTTTTATTTTGTCATCATGTTTGTTGTGTCCTTTTTCATGGGAAGAAAAGCTGGTGCCGATTACCCCAAAACAACCACCCTCTCGTTTACTTCGGCAAGTAATAATTTCGAATTGGCCATTGCAGTGGCCGTGGCTGTTTTCGGAATTAATTCAGGAGAAGCTTTTGCCGCAGTTATTGGCCCGCTGGTTGAGGTACCGGTGATGATCATGCTGGTAAATGGTGCCCTGCGATGGAAGAAAAAATATTTTAATCAACTTGAAAATTCATAAAATGCTTGAATATCAAATAAAAGCCGAATCAAAAGCCGGCGGTATTGCCTTGGCCAACACTAAAAAAATCGCCATTCCCTTTGATGCAGCTGCCGAAAGCGGGGATGAGCTTCCCAATCCGGCTGAGTTGTTTTTAAGCGCGTTTTCCGCCTGCATCCTAAAAAATGTGGAACGCTATTCATTAAAACTGAATATCCCGTACAAAAAGGCGAAAATCACAGTCAAAGGTTGGCGCACCGATGTTCCTCCGGCCATGGTAAAAGTGGAATACTCACTGACGATTTATTCAGATGCTGAAAAGCGGAAAATTGAATTGCTCCACAAAAACATCAAAAAATTTGGTACCATTTATAATACCGTAGCCAAAAGCTGTGAAATAAATGGATCGTTGATTTACGAATAATTGAAAATATTCTACTTTTGTGTTGGATTGAAACATGAACCCATAAAATTATCTGATGGCTATTATTGTCCTTATTTCTTTTGTAGCAGCTTTTATCTTTGCTTTGGGAGGAGTGGGAGCTGCCATTGTCCTTATTCCGGCGATGATTTTTTTGGGCATCCCCATGAATGTAGCCAAGCCGGTAGGATTGTTCTACAATACGCTAAGCATGACCGGTGCCAGCGTATCCAACATCAAAAACAAACGGCTTGATTTCAAACTCGGAATCCCCATCATTATTTTTTCTTTTTTGTTTGCTGTAGTGGGTGCCTATTTGTCAAAATTTGTATCCACAACGGTGGTTCTCTATTTGTTTATTGCCTTTTTGCTGTTTTCAGGGTTCATGTTCTTGTTTTTCAAAAAGAAAAAAGAGGAAGTTTATCGTGAAGATCGCCCTTATCTGGCCCTGTCGCTGGTGGGTTCGATTGCCGGCCTACTCTCAGGATTATTGGGAATTGGTGGTGGTGGAATTATTTCACCCTTGATGCTTATGCTGGGCTTCAATCCCAAGAAAATCGCTTCTATCACGGCTTTTGTGGTTCCCTTTTCTTCTTTTGCAGGGTTCTTGACTTACTGGTTTATGGGAAAAGTGGACTGGACGTTGTTGCTTTGGGTATCTGTAGCAGGTTATGCCGGCGCAAGCCTGGGAACGATGTTTATGCACAAAAAACTGAACCCGGCAACCGTAAAAAAAATTCTGGCATTTATTTTATTGGCCATGGCTGTAAAAATGATTTTAAAAGTCTTTTAACAATGAAGAAACTTCTTGCCATTCTGATGATTAGCGGTGTTTTTCTGCCAACCTTCACGCATCATTTATTCGCTCAGGAAAACAACCTGTTTCCTTTGACATTTCATGGTTATACCCAACTACGATTTACCTCCGATTTTTCAGATATTCATTCGTTTTCGCTAAGGCGATTAAAATTATGGATTGCTCCGAAAAAAGGTTTTTCCGGGCATTGGGATTTTAAAATACAAACCACCCTATCCAGCAACTTCAACGAAACTTTCATTTTGCAGGATGTAATGCTTCGTTATAAGAGTAATGCATTCAGTTTGAAGATGGGGCAATTTGTTCCGGAATACAGCCTGGAACGATTCGAACATGATTATTCTCTTCCCTTTTCGGAAAGAAGTACCGCCATTAACCGGTTAATCCCCAATGCCACCATGGGCGTACGCGACATAGGCCTGGAAGGTAGTTACAAAGCCCCGTCAGGTGTCTTTCAAACCTGGCTGGGTATTTTTAACGGGTATGGCATCCAGGAATATCGCATCAACCATCCGGGCATCATGATCACCCAAAAAACGGTCTTCCATGTTTTGAAAAACCATTGGTTGGCCGGTTATTCACTCATGTACCGCAAAGCGGATAGGTTAGCCATTCCCAAAGTATTGCCCGATGGCGTCTTATTTACGGGAGACGACTTTCGGTTTAACTTTTTCTCCAAAATCCAATGGTCAACATTCAATTTTCAAACGGAATATTTTTATGCAAATTTGAATGATCACTATGCCAACGGCTACTATTTTATGGCCACATGGACAAAGAACAAACAAAGCATTGCTGCTTCCTACAATCAATTTACCGACCTAATCAATAGCACCTCTGATGATCCAGAAATTCATCTCGCTTATTCGTATCTCTTCAAAGGTGACGATATAAAATTGATGCTGGATAATGGAATAAAAGCAGGCAGCCATTCGCTATACGATTATTTTGT
>CBETNY010000165.1:0-4885 GCA_965537275.1 uncultured bacterium
TAGGGATTTACAAAAATCGATGGAGTAATAGAAGGATTGGTTAAGCGTTACCGTTTGAAATTTACCGAAAAACCATGATTATGCGTTTATTTGTTTTTGTTAACTTTGCACAATTATTTCCTGGTAGTATTTTAAGGGAGATTTTCGATAAGCATTATTTTTAATATCATTTTTAATGGGGCTCAACTTTCGTAGTTTGTTTGGCAAAGGTTATCAAGCACAAATAAAGGACTCTCTTGAACTGGAAAGAAGTTTTTTGTTGCCATTAAGTGTGGCTGCTATTATTTTTTCCGTCGTTTCGTTGGTAGTCAATATTATTCTTGGGTTCGATTTATACTTACTGACTATCCCTATTTTTAGCTTAATAATCTTTGTGGTGGTCTACTACCTTGCCCGGATTGAGAAATATGTTCGTATTGCCAAATGGTTGTTTCTTGGTTCGGTATTTATTTTTATCAATCTGCTTTGGTATTACAACTATGGTTCGCATGGACCTTGGTTTTATATGGTTATTTTGCTTTACAGTTATCTGATTTTCATGATGGCCGGACGCCAACTGTTTATCGTTAGCATGTTGTTGGTACTGAATGTTGTCGTTCTGTTTGTTTTTGAATACCATTTTCCTGATGCTTTGGGGAATTATCCCAACGAATATTCAAGGGTTGTGGATACCTACATGGCCATTGTGTTGTACGGCGCTGTGGCATTTGTGTTGATGACCATTGTCAAACGTTTGTACCTGATGGAATATCAAAAAGCCAAAGAATCTGATCGATTAAAGTCTTCATTTTTGGCCAATATGTCGCATGAGATTCGAACACCCTTGAATGCCATTGTGGGTTTTAGTAATTTGTTGGCAGAAGATGAGGTGGATGCGGATGAAAAAGCGCAGTACGTCGAAATTATAAATCAAAGCAATGCTTCGCTGTTGCGATTGATTGATGATGTGTTGGATGTTTCGCTCATTGAAGCAGATCAAATGAAAATTAACCCCCGGGAGGTTGCGCTCAATCAGCTGTTCAATAATATGTTGATTACCTACCAAAAGGTGCTGAAAGAAAAGGAAAAAGAAACCCTTAAACTTGAGTTGGAAATTCCGGATAAGCAATATTTTGTGCAAGCTGATCCAGCCCGCATCAATCAGGTAATGGTGAACCTGCTCGACAATGCCATTAAATTTACGCACCAGGGTAAGGTTTCGTTTGGGTTTAAAAAGGAAGAGGGTTTTTTGCATTTCTTTGTGGCTGACACCGGCATTGGCATCGATCCCCAGTATGTCGATGCGCTTTTTGAACGGTTTTTTAAAGTTGAAGATGACCAGGCAAAGCTATACAGAGGAACCGGAATTGGTTTGTATTTAAGTAAGAAAGTGGTGGAACTTATGGGCGGAAAAATATGGGTCGATTCGAAATTACATGAGGGATCGGTATTTCACTTTACATTACCTGCCACCGCGTTCCGTGAAGTGTTGGGAGAGCAAGCCTCTCAAAGTGATGAATCTAAAGCAGTTGATTTTGATGATGCCGCCCTGTTGGTTGTTGAGGATGATGAGGATAGCATGTTGTATTTATCCCGTTTGCTTGAGAACATGGGGTTGCGAATCCGGACAGCTTCCAATGGTGAAGAAGCCCTTGAAATGTTTCGCTCAATCCCTGATATAGAGTTGGTGCTCCTGGATATTCGTTTACCCGATACCAATGGTTTTGATTTGTTACAGGATATCCTCAGAATTAATCCGAATATTCCTGTGATAGCACAAACTGCCTTTGCCATGACCGGTGATGAGGAAAAATGCTATGAAGCCGGATTTGTCGATTATATAGCCAAGCCCATATCGAAAGAACTTCTTATTGAAAAGCTCTCTTTGTACTTAAAAAGAAAAGCCTAAGTGAAGGCGCCGCAAGGTTGTCTGTTACGGGCGCCCTCTCTTTTTGCACTTCCGTAAAACATTTTGCCGCTTTTTTCGTTTCACTATTAATTGTTGATAATTCTTTTTTCCAATTGAAAAGAGGTGTGTGGTTCCCGTTACTTTTATTGTCGTTTTTGAATTGAATGATGTTATGAAGAAAAAAAGTTTCCCGGTGGTCTGTTTCCTGTTTCTGTTATTCATGACGGCGCAGGTTGTGGGGCAACAGACAGATTATTATACCAACACCCGAGAGAATTTTAATCGGGCGATGGCGCTGTTTAACCAAAAGGCCTATGGTGATGCTGCAACCATTTTCCATCAGTTTGTGGATGGCAACCGGGATGTTCCTGAAGATATTAAAGAAAAATCAACACTCTTTTTAGCCATCTGTGCTGCAAAAGAAAAACAAAAAGAGACAGAGTATCTGTTGCTTCGTTTTCTGAAAGAATATCCCGAAAGTAGCCGGATTGAGGTGGCACAATACTATTTGGGAGCCTATTATTTTAGTCATCGTCGGTATGGATTGGCATTGAAGCGCTTGTCACAAGTGTCCCCCGAAAGGCTCAGCAAACAAGAGCAGGAGGCTTTATATTACAAAATGGGCTATTGTTACCTGATGAAAAAGAAAAATGGGCTTGCTTTGGCTCAATTTAAAAAGGTGCTTAATTCAAAAAGTGCGTATGCTTCGCCGGCAGCCTATTTTTCGGCCATCATTGAGCTTCAAAATGGAAATGATGAGGCAGCCTTAAAAACTTTCAACGCCATTAAAGACGAACGACGCTATCGGAGCACTGTTCCGGTTTACCTGATGCAAATCTATTACAAGCAAGGGCAGTACGGCAAAGTGGTAGATTTGGGAAAGCAATCTTTGGATCACCTGCAGCGAAAGATGAAAAATACGGCAGCACGATTGATGGCCAATGCCTATTTCGAGCTGGATGATTTTGCATCGGCTTTGCCTTATTATGAAAACTATGCCGGAGGTTATGGCGTAAAAATAACACCCGAAGAAGCCTATCGAATCGGTTTTACCTATTTTAAAAATAACCGGTATCGTGATGCTATTCAATGGCTTCAGCAGGCCACACAAGGGGAAGGAACTCTGGCTCAGGAGGCTTGGTATGTTATGGGTGAGTGTTATCAAAAAACTGCGGCCTTTCATCTGGCGCAGCAGGCTTTTTTCTCGGCTTCAACCATGGATGCTGACAGGCAGTTGCGGCAGAAGGCCATGCTGGCTTATGCCCGGCTCAGTGTTAAACTAAAAGGAGATCCTTCACGAAATGCCATTGCCAGGGTGCAGCAATTTGTGGATGACCCGCATTTTGATGCCGGAGTTCGTCAACAGGTATCTGCTTTGTTGGTGGCGCTTTATCTCAATTCGCACAACAATGGTGCAGCCTTGGAGGCTATTGAACGGTCGGGGGTGAAAACACGTGTGATGCAGAAAATATATCAGCAGCTGGCGTACGCACAGGCTGTACAATGGTATCGCCAAAAGCGGTATAGGAAAGCGATATTATTTTTCGATAAAGCTTTGAAATATATTCCCGATCAAAATTTAAGGTTACAGAGTGAGTTTTGGAAGGCCGAAAGTTATTTTCAACTTCATGCCTATCACACAGCTTCGCTGAATTACAAAAAGTTCATGACCTTGCCGGGGGCCCTCCGGTCAGAGTTGTATGTCAAGGCGTTGTATGGACTGGGATATTGTTATTTTAACCAAAAACAATATGCCTATGCCATCCGGATTTTCAAACGGGTACTAAGCCGGTCGCAACGAAATCAGGCGCTTGATGCAGATACTTGGTTGCGAATTGCCGATGCTTATATGGCCATGGGCGATTTTCATCAAGCTTTGAAAGGTTACCAAAAAATTCCTGCTTCTCATCCCGGTGCCGCCTATGCACGTTACCAGTCGGCTTATGCCTATGGTGCCTTGGGATTGTTTAAGCAGAAAGCTGCCAGCCTGCGTGCACTCATTGATGCTTATCCCCGTTCGGCCTATTTCAGTAGGGCCATGTTCGATTTGGCATCGACTTATAACAGCGTGCTGAATGACCCAAGGAGGGCCATTGTCTATTTCGACCGGTTGGTGAAAGAACGGCCTTCCAGCGATTATGCCCGAAAAGCACGTGTGAAAATGGGACTCATCTATTACAAAAACAATCAATTTGACCGCGCACTGGTCGTTCTGAAAAAGGTCATTGATGCTTTTCCGGCATCTGCCGAAGCCCGGGTAGCTTTGAGTACGGTAGAAAGTATTTACAAAGACCAAGGGCGGCTGGGAGAATATTTTGCTTATGTCAAAACACTTGATTTTGTCCAGGTTTCAACCAGCCAGGAAGATTCGCTTACCTTTTCGGTGGGCGAAGATGCTTTCGTTGCCGGCGATTGTCATCGCGTGATTACTTCTTTAAACGATTATCTGCATCGATTTAAAAAAGGAGGGTTTGTACTGAAAGCCTATTATTATCTTTCGGAGTGCTATGCACGCAGCGGCGATACTGTTCATGCGTTGGATACTTATTCCAAAATAATTGCTTTCCCGCTTAATGAGTATACCCGAGGTGCTTTGTTGCATGGGGCCCGCATGGCTTTTGCGCGGAAACAATACGGACTTTCGGCGACCTATTACCAAAAGCTCAGGAAGTTGAGTGAAGATCCCGCCATCCGGCTGGAATGTCTGGATGGCAGCATGCGATCTTCTTTTTTACTTGGAAATCTGGCTGATGCCCGTCGGGATGCACATGCCTTATTGAAAAACCCTTCGCTTAGTGATGAGCAAATGGTTTATGCCCATCAGGTTTTGGCTAAAAGTGCACTGGGCACCGATGACCGGCAAAGTGCCATCCGCGAATTTGGTATTGTAAGCCGGCTTGATAAAGGAGCTTTGGGTGCCGAAGCTAAATATGAAGTGGCCCGCCTGCTTTACGAGCAACAACAATACGACGCTGCCGAAAAGCAGGTTTATGCCCT
>CBETNY010000166.1:0-4880 GCA_965537275.1 uncultured bacterium
CATCGCCAATTCGACTGTTCAGCGTAGGCTCACCGGATCCGGAAAACGTTATGTAGTCGGGTGCAGGATTGTTGTTAAGATAATGAGCAATCTCCTTGCTGACGGCTTCGAACGAAACATACTCCTTTCGATCCAAAGTAAGATTGGTGGTACGTCCACACTCGCAATAGACACAATTAAGCGAGCAAACTTTGTGCGGCACCAGATCGACTCCCAGCGACATGCCAAGACGTCTTGAGGGTACCGGCCCAAAAAGATATTGGTACATATTTTTATAATTAATTGTAATCAAGCCGGGTTTTTTCGTCGGCCAATGTAGGTTTAATAAACGCTTGCCATTCGGGCGTATCCCAGGTACCCAGGGCTTGGTGTGTTTGGTAATATTTTTCAGGTATGGGATGGGTTCCTACCACCACTTTCATCTGATACTTTTCTTCAATAAACCGCTTAAAATGATCGATGTAAGGACAAGGAGGATAGCCAACCACCAGGCCGGTGGCAAAATGAATCACCTCCACGCCGTTTTTTTTCATCTCTTCGGGAGCATATTCCACATTTCCACCGGGACAGCCTCCACATCGCGTGTAACCTGCAATTTCGAGTTCCGTATCTTTATCATAGATACTAAAAGCCCCTTCTTTGTTTTGCATAGCACGAAAACATTTTCCGCCGGCACAATCGCGATAGCGTTCGCAAATGATAATACCGATTTTAACTTTTTTCTTCATGGCTAAATTTTTAAGACTCTCCCTCAATGAATACCGGACACATACCCCCCGGTATTGGTAAAATCTAAATGCAAAATTAACATAAATGACGACATGGTGCCCATAAATATATAGAATTAATACATATGTATTTGACCATGACCTTTCCGCTCGACGAGTCCTTTTTCCCTTAATCAGGAAGTGCTCATTTTTTGAATCTTACAAATTTTTATTATACTTGCAGGAAGAATTGCCCGTGAAGCAATCTAAAAATGGCTATAAAAGTCCAATTGTAGCACTTCAAGCAATTCAGAAACCAATATTCACCTAAAAACATCTTCACATGAACAACGAAGAAATTTATCATCCGTCAGACGAAGTCATTCAACACGCCAACGTAAAAGAATATGATAAACTGTATCAATATTCGATACAGGAAAGGGAAGCGTTTTGGGCTGAGCAAGCCGAAAAACTCGATTGGTATAAAAAATGGGACAAGGTGCTGGACGATTCCAACAAACCCTTTTACCAATGGTTTAAGGGAGCCGAAACCAACATCATCCACAATGCCATTGACCGTCATTTAGGCACGCCAACACAAAACAAGCTGGCCTATATTTGGGAAGGTGAAGACGGAGAGATTAAGACCTATTCGTACCATGCCCTCAACCGGGAAGTGAGCATTTTTGCCAATATCTTAAAATCCATGGGGGTAAAAAAAGGAGACATTGTTACCATTTACATGCCTCAGCTGCCCGAACAAATCTTTGCCATGCTGGCCTGTGCTAAAATTGGAGCGGCACACAGCGTAGTTTACGGCGGCTTTAGTAGCGAAGCATTGCTGGAAAGGATAAAAGCAGCCAAAAGCCGTGTGGTGATAACCGCCGATGGCGGTTACCGCAGAGGCAAACCCACCCATTTAAAAAAGATTGTCAACGAAGCCCTGGAGATGTGCTCGGTGGTTGAGGTGGTAATCACCGTAAAACGAACCGGCGAGGAGGTTGAAATGCAAAACGACCGTGATTTTTGGTATCACGATTTGAAAGCGCTTCCCATCGCCAATGGCAGATGCGAAACCGTTCACATGAAATCGACCGACATGTTGTTTTTGCTTTATACCTCGGGCTCGACCGGCAAACCCAAAGGGCTTGTGCATACCCACGGAGGCTACAGCGTATACACCGCCACCACCATCAGGATGGTTTTCGACCTCAAACCCGAAGACCGTTTTTGGTGTGCTGCCGATCCGGGTTGGATTACCGGCCACAGCTACATCGTTTACGGCCCCCTGATTAATGGAGCCACTATTTTTTCATACGAAGGTGCTCCCAATCATCCTTACCCTGACCGCTGGTGGCGGATGATTGAAAAATTCGGAATCAGCATTTTATACACCTCACCAACCGCCATCAGAGGATTGATGCGTTTTGGAGAATCGTGGGTCGAAAAGCATGATATTAGCTCCCTACGCTTGCTTGGGTCGGTGGGCGAACCCATCAATCCGGAAGCATGGAAGTGGTATTACAAGCATGTTGGAAAAGAGAAATGTCCTATTATGGATACCTGGTGGCAAACCGAAACCGGTGGTTTTATGATTACCCCCTTACCCATTACACCGCTGAAGCCCGGATCGGCTACCAAACCTTTCTTTGGCAATGAGATGGCTGTTGTAAACGACGAAGGGAAAGAGGTTGCTGCCGGCGAACAGGGCAACCTGGTTATTAAAGCTCCCTGGCCGGGAATGGCTGCAACGGTTCATAACGATGATGCACGCTTTGTGGAAACCTATTGGAAACGTTTTGAAAAACAAGGTTACTACAGTGCAGGTGATGCTGCGCGAAAAGACAAAGATGGTTATTATTGGATTATCGGCCGTACGGATGATGTCATTAAAGTTTCGGGCTACCGGCTGGGAACAGCCGAAATTGAAAGCGCCATTGTAAGCCACCCCTCAGTGGCCGAAGCAGCAGCCATTGCCCTTCCGCACGAATTAAAAGGAAATGCCATTCATGGATTTGTCATTTTAAAACATGGCGTGACACCATCACCCGATCTGGAGGTAGAAATTAAAAACTTTGTGGCCAAGGTGATGGGTCCCATTGCCAAACCCGAAAGCCTTACTTTTGTAGAGGCTTTACCCAAAACCCGCAGCGGTAAAATTATGCGCCGGGTATTAAAAGCCCGGGCACTGGGTGAAGATGAAGGCGATTTGAGTACGTTGGCAGATTAAATGCTGAAAAAATTGTCACCAACTTCTTGGCTTATCTTGCTGCCATCCTTAAAGATGGATGGCTTTTAAAACGATGTCACCTTCGTGAACGCCAAGATCTTTTGCAATGACGTGACATTTGGCTTTTAACAGAAAAAAGATGGGACGGTCGGCCTCAGAAAGCCCTTCGTAGTTACCCTGACCTTTGCTAATGATAAGGTCGGCACTATTGTAAACTTCCATGAACTCTTCAGTACATTGCGATAAAATAGTGCCGGGAGCCACACAGCCCGACTCCATCAGATTGGCAACCTCATCCAAACCCGATTCGATGGCTTCCTCCATGGTGACATCGTTAATAATGGGCGCAGAACGTACGGCAAAGATCACCGGCTTTTTGATTTGTTCGATCAGAATCTTATCAAAAACCGATTCGCCACAGTTATCTCCCAAATAGAGAACGTTTTGCGCATCATCAAGCCGTTGCCTGAAGGAATCATAGTCGAAAATAGCAAAATCCTGTGCCAGAATTTTTTCCACATCCTTAACAAGATCAAAGGTCTTGTTAATCCCAAGATCGATCACATTGCCGGCAATGGCAATACGAATGGCAGTCAACAACGGATCATCCGACTGCTCCACCATCTTTTTCAATTGGGGAACCAGTAGCTTTGCCTCCCTGATATGGGCTTTTTTAAGTGCTTTGTAAGGATCGGAGACTCCGGTCACCTTTTTCACCTCACGATAAACAATCTGGCCTGTCTCGGCCGGTGTGAGATGCATGGGAATATCTTTTAACTGACTTCCGATGTTATCAAGAACCTTTTTTATGCTGTTTTCATCAGAAGTGGCCAAACGCGCCGTATTTAAGGCCTGCTGCATAAAACAAGGCAGACAATCAAGATTGGTTTTCACCGGCAGAAGATTTTAGTTCAAAGGTGTTACCTGCCTTGTCTTTAATAAAAAGCAAATCGGGCCCCTCTCTTTCAATCCGGATGACAGGGTAGCCATAGGCATGCGCTTTTTCTGCAATATGATCGCGGTCGCACACCTCCACACACAGATGTTGAAACACCGGAACTTGCTTTGCCGGAGCCAAAAACAACTCCAACACCAAACTAGCATTCCTTACCGTAAACACCCGGGTTGCTTGTTCTTGATTAAAAACCTGACGTGCCAACGACTCAGAAAGTTCAAAACGCTTATCCGGCCAACATTTTAATATGTTGGTATAAAAATGTTCTACTTCGGAAGGCTCAGCAATATTCAATCCAATGTGGTGTAACTTCATCTGTCAATTCTTTTGTTTATATTCGGATATTCAATCAATCATTCAGGATAATAATTCAACCCCGCACAAACCGAAACATTCGACTTATGTCCTGCAAACATATTCAATTTTGGGCAAAAAAAGAAACATTCCCCCGCCTATTTGCAGCAGAACCTATTATTTAAACCTGATAAAGAGATTACCGATTGAGTAACTCTTCACGAATCATGGTGTGCCCACATTCCGGACATTTGAGCGTGGTGCATTTCACCCCTTGTTGATGCTTTACTTTTGCTCCACATTTGGCGCACACGCAGTATCCACCCACGCCGAAAGAACCTCCTTTGTTCCTGCCACGGCCGCCGCCAAAGCCTAATCCACGGCCGGGCTGATCACTTTTTGTTGTTGCCATATCACTTGTTTTAAAATTAACAAGGCAAAGATAATGAACATAGGTTCATTATACAAGTTTTTTAAGGATTTTTAGCAGACAAAGAGGGACCCTTTAACACCACCCGCATCGAAGTGGATGAAAAAGCGGTAAAAAAGCCCAATGCACCTTCGGTGATATTTCCCTGTACATTGGCCGGAGGCCCACTGAAAATGGGGTTTTTGGTTTCAGTTTCGGCTTGTAAATCAGAAAGATAATGGTAATAGGCTTCCGATATTTCCGAAATTATCAGCTCATATTGAT
>CBETNY010000167.1:0-4880 GCA_965537275.1 uncultured bacterium
GACATCCTTCGTGAAAACGGGATGGGTGAAATTGATTGGAATCCTGTGTAATCGTACGGTACGGCTGTTATTTGTGACCAGCTTGGACGGACTTTGGCTTTTTTCTTTGCGATGTTTTCTTTGCTGAAGGCATTTTCGTATTGGCATTGTGTATTTTTGTCAAAGTTTTAAGCTTTAGGGATATGCCAAACAATTAGACAGATGAAATCTTCAAAGGGCTGTCCTGTATGCATTATATTATAAATCAATAGATTAAAAAGGGTTATTCAATGAAAAAACTTGTCTTTGCTACCAACAATCCACATAAAATTGAAGAGATTAAACAGATCTTGGGCGATACTTTCCTGATTTTGTCGCTCCGCGATTTAAATTTTGAAGAAGATATTCCCGAAACCGGTGCCACGCTCAGGGAAAATGCATCACAGAAATCTCATTTTATCTTTGAAAGATTTGGCATGGATTGTTTTGCCGATGATACCGGACTGGAAGTCGATGCGCTGGGCGGAGACCCCGGGGTCTATTCGGCCCGCTATGCCGGCGAAAAGGCAACCTACGACGAAAACGTAGAGAAATTGCTTCGCCACCTAAAAGGTGAAAAAATAAGGTCGGCTCGTTTTAAGACCGTCATCTCCTTGTTGCTGGATGGAAAAGAGTATTTTTTTGAAGGAAAAGTAGAAGGAGAGATTATCAGGGAGCGTAGCGGAACAGACGGTTTTGGCTACGATCCTGTTTTTTTACCGGATGGTTTTACGGAAACTTTTGCCGAAATGTCGTCAAACAAAAAAAATCAAATCAGCCATCGTGGCCGTGCGGTTACTCAACTGGTTTCTTTTCTGAATAATCTAAATCTCAAATAAACCCCATCAGAAAAAAAAGATTTCGATGGTCCTTATATTTCAGCATATTTTACACTTAAAGCTGCATTTAAACTTTTAAGCTTTGAAATGGTGTCTTTACTGATGGTGCTGTCGATACTAATTACCGCCATGGCCTCTTTGTTATTGTTTCTTCCCAACCTGAAGTCGGCAATATTTATATTGTGTTTTGCTAAAGTCATTCCAACTTCTCCAATAACACCGGGTATATCTGTATTTTTAAAGAAGATAATTTTACCTTTTGGTCTGAATTCAAGCCGGAAACCTTCAAATTCAACAATTCTGAATGAACTCTCGAACATGGTACCGCTGATGGTATGAACCTTTTGTGCTGTATAAATTTCAACTTTAACAAGATTTTTATAAGTAGTTGAGTTGGTCGTGTTTTTTTCATGTAAGAGCTGTATGCCTTTTTCTTTAGCTAAGAATTTTGCATTCACATAATTAACGCCTTTATCTACAATTTTGGTTAATGCCCCCACTAACGCAAAAGTTAACATCGACTCGGCATATTCGGTTACTTCTCCATAAGTAATTACATGTATTTTCTTTATGGCACTTTGAATAACCTGACCAGCTAAATATCCCATTTTTTGCGAAAGTTCCATGTATTTAATGGCCCATGCCGGGGTTTCGTCTGTTTTAATGGGTAGGTTTAAGGCATTTGGGTAGCTGCTTCCCCTCATGGCTTCAATGATATTATTTGCTGCCTGAAATGCAATCTTTTCTTGTGATTCAATAGTGTTGGCTCCGATATGAGGGGTTACGGAAGTGTTCTCTAAATTTAAAAATTCATGTGAAGTGGGTGGTTCTTTTTCAAAAACGTCAATACCTAACCATGCAATCTTACCCGATTTTAAAGCCTTTGCAACATCATTTTCGTTGTATAGTCCTCCCCGTGCACAGTTGATCAATCTCACACCATCTTTCATCTTGGAAATTTCGGTTGAACTGATTATGTTGATTGTTTCACTGTTTTTGGGCGTATGTATGGTAATGATGTCACAAGATAAAATGTCATCAAAATTTGTTGTGTAGTTTACTCCTAAATTTGTGGCTTTGCTGGGATCGATGTATGGGTCGAAGGTAATGACTTCCATACCAAAGGCTTTAGCCCTTATGCCTACCCGGCTTCCGATATTGCCAAATCCAATTATTCCTAATTTTTTACCGTTTAATTCATTTCCGAGCCATTGTTCCCTGTTCCATTGTTTCGATTTTAGGCTTTTTACGGCATTCGGAAAACTCCTCATGGAAGATGTAATATGGCACATCGTAAGTTCGACAGCAGCAATGGTATTTGCAGTGGGTACATTCATAATAATTATTCCCAGCTTGCTGGCGGCTTCTATGTCAATATTATCTACTCCGACGCCAGCTCTAACAATGGCTTTTAGCTTGTTTGCCGCATCCAGGAATTTTTGATTTATTGGGGTAGGACTTCTTGTAATAACACCATCGGCATCTTTTAATATTGTTAACAGCTTGTCCTTTGGTGTTTTAGAAGCGTCAATTAAATGAATGTCTGCCGCTTCTTTTAGTAAGTTTATGCCAATAGGGTGAATTGGATCACAAATAACTACATTTTTCATTGGTTTATAATTTTATAAAATGGTGTGCCTTGACTAGAGCTTAATTGTTGGAAAAAGTTTTGAAATTATGTTTATGAGGTGTGTTTAATGCCTTGATTTAATGTGGAAACTAAAATCAAAGATTAAAAAGGATAGAAAAAACAGCCGGTATTTTAATACGCTTTTCATGCAACAAATCTACTAATTATGTGTAATCTGCCTAAAGAAAAGAAGATTAAATTTTTTAGCTGAATTTTTATTCGGGAAAGAATTTAAAAAGATAAATATTCCTCCATAAGCTGATATAGGTCTTTGCGTTGAAAAGGTTTTGAAATAAAAGCATCACAACCAGCCGCTTCTGCTTTTTCGTGATCTGCCTCGGTAGAATAGGCGGTTTGTGCAATAATGGGCAAATCAGGTCGTTTTTGTTTAATTTTTTCAGTGGCTTCAAACCCGCTCATTCTGGGCATCTTTAAGTCCATTAAAACCAATTTTATTTCGGGGTGCGTCTGGCAAAATTCGATGGCTTCATTTCCGCAAACCGCATGGTGAATTTGGAAAGGATGGGGTGCTTTGCGCAATAGAATTTCAATAAATTGATAATTGACCTCCTCATCTTCAACCACCAATATGGGAATGGCTTCCCCCTTTTTGGTTTTTCCGGATGATTTTTTCTTGAACAACGGCTTGAATGGAATCTCCAGGTAAAAAGTAGATCCGACACCTTTTTCCGATTCAACCCAAATGGCTCCTCCCAACAATTTTGCATTTTCTCGCGCAATGGATAGTCCGAGACCAAGGCCGCCGGCTTTTTGAGAAATGGCTTTCTCTTCCTGTGAAAACCGGTCAAAAATCTTTTCAATCATCTCTTTACGGATGCCAATGCCGGTATCCTTCACGTAAAACAACAGTTTGTTGTCGTGGCGATTCAATCCCAATTCGATATTTCCCGAAGGAGTAAATTTTAAGGCGTTTTCCAGCAGGTTACCCAAAATCTTCATCAATTTTGATTCGTCTGTAAAAACTTGTGATTCCTCCGTATTTAACTTGTTTTTTAAATAGAGGTGAAGTCCTGCTTCGCGGGCTTTTAAATCGTAGATGCTAAAAAGCTGCATCATTAAATCGGACAGTAACACCTCTTTCTCTACAGCTTTAACCTGAAGGGTTTGCAGTTTTGAAATTTCTAAAATATCATCAATAATGCGTAAAAGTTGTTTGCTGCTATTGACAACGATGTTGGCGTAATTTTTACGTTCTTCGGGTGATATTTCATCCTGAGTCAATAAATTTGAGAATCCCATAATGCCGTTCATGGGGGTTCTGATTTCGTGTGACAGGTTGGCTAAGAATTCTGACTTTAACCGGTCACTTTCTTCAGCTTTCTCTTTGGCACGAATTAAATCGTGGGTTATTTTTACCTCCTGCGTAATATCTTGCTGTATACCAATTATGCGTTTGTTTCCTGATGTTTTATCTTCAAACAGTTTCCCAACGGTATGCATAATCCATTCGCTACCATCCTTACGCAACATTTTCACTTTCAAGTCATAAATTGCGCCATGATTTATTGTATTGAGTATGGCACGATTTATTTTATCTTTTTCGTCAGGATGGGTATACTGGTCGAAAAGATCGTGGCTGGGTTCAACTTCACCGGGTTGAAGCCCAAACTGCAGATAGGTTTGATCCGACCAATGGATAATGTCTTGGTTGATATCCCAATCCCAACTGCCAAACTGCCCCACTTCTTGCGCCAGCGAGAGGCGTTCGTTGGTTTGTCGCAAGGCCTCTTCGGCAAGTTTCCGTTCGGTAATATCGTTATTGACCGACAGGATACCGATGCTTCCATCAGGCAGTTGAATACGGGTGTCGATAAGGTCGGCGTATTGCCTTTTCCCACCTTTGCCCACATTAATTACCTCCTGCCGGAGGATTTCACCGGCAAGTATTTTTTTTATGTCTTGACGAATACGTTTTTTATCACCGGCAGGAGCGATGATACTTATATTTTTACCAATAAGTTCATCTCGTGTATAGCCTGTGAAATGACAAATAGCATCGTTGGCATCGAGGATGGTTCCTTTCTTATCTTCCAAAATCAGGCCTGCCGGCGACAGGGCAAAAAGGCTTTGGTAGTATTCGGCGCTGCGACGCAACGATTCTTCCGCACGGATTTTTTCCTTTTCGGTTTGCTTAACCTGAATGGCTCGCCTGATAGACATCCCCAAACGGTTAAGATGTTCTTTAATGATATAGTCGTCGGCTCCGGCAATCATACATTCCACCGCAATCGATTCGTTGAGTGATCCGGTGACGATAATAAAGGGAGTAAGCGGGAAATGTTTATTCCTGTATTTCAAAGCATCCATGCCATTGTAAGATGGAAGCATATAATCCGAAAGAATGATGTCGTAGTCATTCTGCTGCATGGCTT
>CBETNY010000168.1:0-4870 GCA_965537275.1 uncultured bacterium
CCACACGCCAGCGTCAAAGGTGTATTGGATAGAAGTTGGAATAACACCCATTTATCTTATCCTATTCTTCAGACAGCTCCTAAAATAGAATTTGTTTTTAGGGGGTAGAAAGCGAAACCGGCAAAATCTTTCCATTAAAATAGAGATGTCCGTTTAGGGTGAAATCGGCAATAAAAGTGGCCATTTTATCTGCTGAAAGCGGTGCCTGATAGCCCGGGAAAGCCTGTGCAAGCATGTCGGTTTGTGTGGCCCCCAGCGCCAGGGCATTCACTTTCAGACCATACGCGGCCCACTCCTCCGCCATGCATTCCGTCAACACAGCAAGGGCCCCTTTGCTGGCACTGTAAGCAGAAAGCCCGCTAAATTTTGCACTACCCTGAAAACCACCGATACTTGAAATATTTACCACATGAGTTCCCTTATGCATCAAAGAAAACAATTCGCGACTCAATTTAAATACGGAAAAAACGTTCACCGAAAAACTATTTTGAATCTCCTGGTCGCTCAGTTCCAATAGCGGTTTATTAACCAAATATCCGGCATTATTTACAATGAAATCGATCGATTTCAAATTTTCTTTCACCGCCCTTACCAAGGGCCCATAATCATCCGACAACAGGTCAAATGCCAGCGAAAAAAAAGTCCCCGGCAAATGGCTAACCGCCTCGCCAAGTTCAACCAAGGCCTGCTCTCTGCGGGCAAAAGCCATGACATTGTGACCTGAAGCCACAAATTTTTTCACCAATTCGTAGCCAATTCCGCTGCTGGCACCGCTTACAAGAATATTCATCGTAGATTTATTGGATTTTATTGGTTTCAAGTTGTTCTTTCATTTTTTTCGAATCGGCTGCGGAAATGGTTAACGTACCCGACTCATCCACCGAAATAGCCACTGTGTATCGGGGATTCTGTGTGGCACCCAATTTAAAATTCATATAAACCGCACCTTTAATGATTTCGTCGCCATATTTTTCTTTCATTTCAAAGGCAGTTTTATACTCATCCGTAAGTGGAATGCGGGCCTTGCCGGCAATGATACTTGCCTGCTGCATGGCTTTCAGATAATCTCCCCGATAAACCAACGTAACCGAATTAAAACCTTCCTGGGGATTGTTTTCGGAAGTGATTTGTGAGAAATCCTGGTCAAGGGTAAGCCCTTCAGGCAATGTCAATCCCAACGCTTTAGCCCATCCGGGCAAATCATAAACCGGTGCTTTTTTTGTGCTGTGGGCCACCTCCCTTCCCAGAGTTTTGTTGATGGCATCAATTCTGCGTTGCGCTTCCTTATCTGAAATCCGGCCGGCATCCCTCTGTTTTTTAACTTCCAAAATTCGGGCATCCATATTATCCATCAGCCGGATGGTTTTATCCACTTTTTTTATACTGCGCTCAAATTTACTCACCTTGGCATCAAATTTTTTGGCATCGTTTTGCCGGGGAGGATTACATGAGGAAGCCAAAAAAATGAGCCCCGGAAGAAAAAACAAAAAAACTTTTGGTAATTTATTCATTGGTTAGAATTTATCTTAAACAATTGATTTACAAATATATTTTTAATTTTCTTTATCAAACTTCAAATACCGGAGTCACAAAATTTATCACCCTTTTTTTAAGGGGTCGCCACTGGCTTTCCGTAAAAAGCTTCTAATCAATTCAAAGTTATCTACGGTATTTTCTTCCTTCAAAAAAAGCTAAAGTAATATAAATGAAAGTAACCGCGAAAAGAAAATCAAAAAGTTTTCAATAGATTTCTGCACCGAAATGAGTACTTTTGCACTTTAATAGTGTCAGCATGAAGGCAAAAAGGATTTTCATTATTTTATTGCTATGCAGCATTTCATCGGTGGGATTTTCTCAGCAAACCACACAGATAAAATCGGACTTCATCCAAAGTTTCCGGCAAAGCAAAGCAAGTTACCTGAATCCTTATTTTAAAGGGTACGCAAGTATTCAGATACCTGGTCATGCCGGTCTTTTCCCGGCAGGAAAATCAAAAATCTATCTGATTGAGTTTATCAAAAAGCACCCTGCACAGGCCTTTCAGTTCATGAAGTCAGGCTATACAGGCGATAATTTTTACCTGATTGGAAATTTGAAGTCGGACAGCCATACCTGGACCATTTACGTGCTGTTTGATATTAAAAACCCACAGGCCACCATACAACAGATTGAAATCGAAAAAACGGAAAAATGACCATTGAAAAGATCATTCAGCAAGCTTTAAGTGAAGATTTGGGAAGTGGCGATCACACTTCGCTGGCTTGCATTCCTGAAAACCATCGCGGTAAAGCCGTTATGCTTGCCAAAGAAGACGGGATTGTTGCCGGTACAAATGTGGCTGAATCCGTTTTCAAACAGATCGATCCTTTTATCACCATTGAATTATACAAACAGGACGGTGAAAAGGTACGGAATGGCGATAAAATCATGCAAATTGAAGGACGGACACAGGTTATCCTGGCTGCAGAGCGCACAGCACTCAATTTTATCCAGCGCATGAGCGGGATTGCCACCTACACACGACGAATTACAGAAGAGTTGAAGGGATTGAACACCCAAATTCTGGACACCCGGAAAACCACGCCATGCCTGCGCATACTTGAAAAAATGGCGGTAAAAGCAGGCGGTGGCACCAACCATCGTTTCGGCCTTTATGATATGATTATGATAAAGGATAACCATATCGATTTTGCGGGGGGTATTGAACCTGCCATACAAAAAACACAACATTACCTCCGCAAGAATAACCTTTCGCTTAAAATTGAAATTGAAACACGAAATTTCAGTGAAATCGAACAGGTACTCAGCATTGGCGGAGTTCACCGTATCATGCTTGACAATTTCAGTCCTGATAAGCTTCGGGAAGCAGTAAAGCTCATCGATAAACGTTTCGAGACGGAAGCTTCCGGCGGCATCACGTTAAACACCATCCGCAGATATGCCGAAACAGGCGTCGATTTTATTTCGGTCGGCGCCCTTACCCATCAAATTAAAAGTCTTGACATCAGTTTATTGGCAGTAACCGACCTTTAGCACAAAACCAACCATGAAAAACCACCACCCACAGGAGAACCATTTCAATGATGCATTCCATCTGACCACCAAAAATAAATGATAGCCAGATGAAACTTTACAACAACATCCTTAAGACAAGCCGACGAATAGGGATTGGAATACGGCGCACCTTGAGGAGAATTGTACTCCCCGGATTTGAAGGCATGCCGCTTTACGACGTCCTGGAATTTTTCCTGCGCGGCTTATTCAAAGGGGTACTTACCTACCGGGCTGCAGCCATTGCCTATAACTTTTTTTTAGCGTTGATTCCTTTTGTGATGTTTTTGTTTACCCTGATTCCTTTTGTTACAGGCGATCAATACCAAATTTACATCCTCGACTTATTGAAAGAGGTCATTCCCTCCAACATTTTCGAAATGGTAAAAGACACGATGGTCGAAATTGTGAGCCGGCCCCACCAAGGTCTTTTATCCGCCGGTTTTTTTATGGCCATTTACTTTGCCACCAATGGGGTTGACGCCATCATTGAAGGTTTTAACCAAAGTTACCACTCGCTGGAAACCCGGTTGTGGTGGCACCAAAAAATTGTAGCTTTCGGCCTGATGTTGGTACTCTCATTACTCATATTCATTTCCATTTCTCTACTGGGGTTTGGTGAACTCTCGATACAGTTATTAACAAAAAAACACCTCCTCACCAGCGGAATATCCATTTTTGCCCTTCAAGCTTTAAGGTGGTTTGTAATTTTACTAGCCACTCTGTTAAGCACCTCACTCCTCTATTACTTTGGTCAATTAAAATCGCGAGGCGTCATTCGCTACCGCTTTTTTTCAGCCGGTTCCATTCTGTCGACCACTTTGTTCGTCGTAGGAGGCGTAGTCATTAAACTCTATTTTGAAAACTTTTCGCGATACAACATTTTATATGGTTCTATCGGATCGCTGATCATTTTGATGGTATGGATTTATTACAATGCTTTTATTATTTTAATCGGCTTTGAATTGGATAGCAGCATCAGGCAATCACGGTTGGAGGTTCTAAAAAAGAAACGGTATAAAATTGTGGAGTAATTGTAAAGTTCACCGCGTTGTTTTAATTCATGAGACATGAAAAATTTAGGAATAATTGTTGATAACGATTTCAACTCCGATATACGAGTACGGAAAGAAGTAGAGATTCTCAAGAAAAGTGAATGTAATATTAATGTGCTTTGTTTTGCGTTTGACAAAAAAGTATACGCTCCAATTCAAGGCATAAATGTACATCGAATTAAAATAAAGAAAAGGACTAAAGATATTTTATTTTTTCTTTTCAACCGAGTACCTTTATACGAGCTACTGTGGAAAAAGTGGATCAAGAGGTTTATACGAGCTAACTCTATTGACGTCCTGCACGTGCACGATTTATACATGTCCAAATCGGCAGCGTTTGCTATTAAATCTCTAAATCTACAAATTCCTCTAATATTAGATTTGCATGAAAACTTTCCATATGCAATTCAAACCTATAATTGGACTAAAGGAATATTAAGAGGCTTTATTACTCATCCGAAAGTTTGGATTAAAAAAGAATCAAAGTATTTACGTTATGCATCAAAATTGGTCGTACTATCTGAATCGTTTAAACAAGATTTATTGCAACGATATAATTTTTTAAATGAGAATAATATTGTATCCTTTCCTAATGTTATTGATTTAAGACTATTTGAGACATTTAAAGTAGATCCCAAAGTAAAAAAAAGTGACAAGATTACATTAATGTATTTTGGTGGAGTCGCTGAAAGAAGAGGGATTTATGAAGTTTTAACAGTCTTTAGTAAAGGATTAGATATGAATCTAAATATTGAATTATTGAT
>CBETNY010000169.1:0-4865 GCA_965537275.1 uncultured bacterium
TCCCTCCGCCAACTCCCACCATGCTTAAAAGGATGCTGATAAGTAAGAAGACAAACAATTCGATGAACATGGCGGTTAAATGGGTTCGTGATCAAACAGGTTTAAAACTAAAAAAACAGATAGAAGAAAAGCAGGATGTATGCGATAGTTATGATTAATATCCCTTTGGCTGTTTGCTCCAATTTAAAGTTGAGAAAATAAACTCTGAGTAGTAAAATGTTGCCAATGATGCTCAACAAGTAAATGTTTTGTTCCTGATGGAGACCATTCCACAAACCTGTTTTTTGTAATAAAAAGTTGAGCAGGTAAAGCAACCCGTACACAGGTAGCGGAGTAAAAAAACCAATGGCTACCCCCAGGAAAAAATGATTTTGTTTTAGCTGTTTCATGTTTAAAAAGTTAGGGTGTCGAGCAGGTGTTTTGCCGTCAGATCGAACTGAATGGGGACCACTGCCACGTAGTTTTCGGTCAGTGCCTTTTCGTCGGTATCGGGTCGTGGGTCGCCATTGACAAAAACCCCTCCCATCCAGTAATAGTTTCGTCCAAAGGGATCGGTACGGGCTTCAAATTTTTCTTCCCAACGTGCTTTGGCCTGTCGAACCACTTTAATTCCTTTTATGGTTTCGTCTGATTTCTTTGGGATATTTACGTTTAAACAGGTGCCCTCGGGTAATCCTTTTTGCAGTACTTTTTTGGTGATGTTTTCGATGTACGGGTCAACATGGCTGAAATCGGCTTCGGCACTATAATCGTCAAGTGAAAATCCGATGGACGGAATTCCGTCGATGGCTCCTTCGATGGCGGCAGCCATGGTTCCCGAATAGACAATGTTGATGGCCGCATTCGATCCGTGGTTTATTCCCGAAACAATTAAATCGGGTTTGCGCTGCAGCAGGGCATGTTTTCCCAATTTGACATTATCAACCGGTGTTCCGTTGGTAATGTATTCTTTGTAGCCTTCTTCTTCGCGGGTTAATCGTGGCATGAGCGGAGTTTTGATGGTTACCGCATGGCTCATTCCCGACATGACCTGTTCGGAGGCTATAACAACCACGTCGCCAAACTGCCTCATGATTTTTGCCAGTTTATGGAGCCCTTTTGCATGAATGCTGTCGTCGTTGGTGATGAGGATGAGAGGCTTGTTTTGCATGGTTTACGCTTTCTTTTATGATTGATGAATACGTTGCAAAGATATTGGAGTTTTACGACAAAAACAGCAATGTTTGCCATTAAAAAATAATTAACATTACCGCTCCAGTTCCCCGATAAAATTCCCCAGTTCTTGATACAACCGATGGGTAGGTAATCCCATTACGTTAAAATAAGAGCCTTCAATTTTTTCGATGGCTGCATGCCCAATCCATTCCTGAATACCGTAAGCCCCGGCTTTGTCGAAAGGTTGGTATTTTGTGATGTAATAGTTTATTTCTTCGTCGGTTAGTTTTGAAAAATACACATCGGTGGAAGCTGAAAAGCTGTGCATCCGATCTTTAGTTCGTAAAGTTATTCCTGTAATGACTTTGTGTTTCCGGCCGGATAATTTTTGTAGGATTTCACGGGCTTCAGCTTTGTTTTTAGGTTTGCCAAGAATCTCTTTTTCAAGGCTTACTATGGTATCTGCTGTGATCAATAAAGTATTGTTGGTCAATTCGCTTGGTCGAAAAACGTTACTTTTCAATTCACTGAGGAATATGGCCGTTTCGGAAGGGGAGAGGCCCGGGGGGAAATTTTCTTCCACCTCTTTTGTCTGAACACGGAAAGTGAGTCCCATCTCCGAGAGTAATTGTTTGCGGCGGGGAGAGCCGGAGGCCAACAAAATATCGTATTTTTTTAATTGTTCAAGCAGCATCCTTAAAATTCAAAGTAAAATAATGTCATGGATAAGATTCCTGTCAGCATGAGTACCTTCACCCAAATGGAAAGATGGCTGTAATCCTCTTTTTGTTTTGCTTTCCATAATCGAATCAATACAAAAATGAAAAGTGCATCTACCAAGATAAAATACCAAAAGGCCAGGAATAAGCTTTTGGTGTAAAACAGCCATTGGATGTAAAACGCAGCAAGTAAACCCAGCAAGTTGACAAAAATGGCCAAAAATTTGGCTTTTTTTGTTCCATGGGCCACCGGATAAGTTAAGCACCCCACTTGTTCATCTCCGCGCAGGTCTTCTAAATCTTTGATCATTTCGCGCAGCCAACTGCTCAGGAAAGCAAATCCCATGTAAATGGCTACCAGGGTGTTGACGGTTGATATGCTTTCGGGTAAAAGCGGTAAGGCGATGCCATGCGACTGCAGTTGAAATATTTCGTAAAGCCATACCAAACCGAAGGAGAGTGAACTCAATGCGGCGATTACCAGGTTGCCTACAACCGACTGGCATTGATAACGTTCGGCATAATACCACAACAAACCAATGGTGAGTAAAAATACCAGTGAGTATTGTGGTTTTTGAACCAGATAGGATAGATAGAAACCTGCGAACAATCCCAAAAGACTGAGAATGACATAACCTAAAGCAGCTTGTTTTTGTGTAAAATTCTTTCCAATTTGGTTTTTCCCCGGGTGGTTTACTGCATCCGATTCCTGATCTTTTATGTCGTTAATGATGTATCCTCCTGCTGCAATAAAGAGGGTGGCGACCACCAGTAAAACAAATTGCCACAGGTTCATGCCAAACCGGCTTTCCTGCATGCCCAATACCGGCCTGATAACCAGAAACAACATGAAGAACATGCTGAAAAATATAATCATTAAGTTCGGCCACCGGATGAGTTTAAAAAAAGATTTTATCATTTTAAGTGTAATCTGTTTTATTTAAAAATTTTAGTGCGTAAAATGCCTGGAATAGTTACTTTCCTCAAATTTATTTCCCTTTGTACGTGTTCAACTTTTTATAACTCCCCACTCCCCACTCCAAACTTCAAACTCCAAATGCTTCTACCACGTAAAGGCCTCTTCGGTAAGCCATTTACCTTGAACTTTAAGTACTTGTTCGATGATATCGCGCACACATCCTTCTCCGCCTTTTTTATCAGAAATATACACACTCACGGCTTTCACCTCTTCAGCGGCGTCGGCCGGACACACCGGTACCCCCACTTTTTGCATCACACGCAGGTCGGGGATATCATCACCCATATAAACTACCTGATCGGCTTTGATATTTTTTTCGTGAATGTATTTCTCAAAAACTTCCACCTTATTTTTTACGCCTGTAAAGGCATCTTTTATGTTCAGGGTTTCGAAACGGTTTTCCATCGATCTGGAAAATCCTCCCGAAATGACCACCACGTTGTATCCTAGTTTAACCGCTAGTTGCAACACGTAGCCATCCCTCACATTGGCGGTTCTTAATGGCGGGTCGTCGTGTTGCAGGATTACTTTGCCATCGGTCATTACGCCATCGTAATCAAAAATAAAGGTGTTGACACGTGTCAGGCTTGCTTTGTAATTACTCATGATATCTTTTTAAAATTTGATTGCTAAATAATTCATAAAATTGGCGGAACTCCTCGCGTTGTTCCAATAATTTTAAATGGGCTTGCAGGGTTTTCAGGTCGTTTCTTCTTGCCGGGCCTGTTTGTGCTTTGTGCGGATCCATTTCCGTTGCCTTGGCGGCAGTTTCGCGAATCAATGGATGTAAAAGGTTAAAATCAATGCCTTCTTCATCGAGATATTCACGGGCAAGCAGGTAGAGGTAATTGTTAAAATTGCTGACGAAAACAGCCGCCAAATGGAGGCGCTTTCGTTCGTCGCTCTCCATGGGCCGGATATTCTGACTGAGTTTCATGGCCAGTTGTTTCAGCTGTTTCATCACGGTCGGGTCGCCGGCTTCCAAAAGAAACGGGATGTTTGAAAGGTCCACCGTCCGGTTTTTTGAGAAAGTTTGCAAGGGATAAAAAACCCCGTAATGCTTAAATCGATTCAGAACTTTCATGGGAGTGAAACCTGAAGTGTGGGCCACAATGCCTTCTACCGGTGGCATCTGTTTGGCGAATGGTTCAATCACCCCGTCAGGGATAGCCATCAGGTACAGGTCAGCCGTTTGATCGATCTTGTTTAGCTGCGAAATGGGTTCCGATTTTGTTTTTTGTGCCAGCTCAAAGGCGTGGCTTTCGTGGGGCGAAAAAATCTGAATGATGCGGATGCCCTTGTCCAAAAGCCCCAGGGCCAGGTGAGTGGCCACATTTCCTGAGCCAATGAGTATTGCTGATTGTATGTGATGGGGTGCTTTCATCTTTTATCCTGTTATTGGCAAAGGGCCGTCTGAAACTATTTGGTGGCTTTGCCAAAGTGGGTTTTTTTATGGTTGTCGAAATTTATATTTTTTGTAATTCCTGTTTAAGTAATTTTAAGGTTTGTCCGATGGGGTCGTTGCCGTTGTTGAAACCTGTGGTCAGTAATTGTTGTGCAAGCAGCGTGGCCGGTTCATCAGGTTTAAGCGCTGAGGCGGTACGGATAATTCCCCGGGCAATGTTTTCTTTGGTGGCCTTACAACTTTCCCATGCTAAATCGGAAATATAAAGCTGTTGAGTCAGGTTGTGTTCGTACTCTTCCCGGATGGTTTGCAAGAGGGCGGTTTGTAATTGTTGAACATTTTGTCCGGCTTGCATGGTGCGCGGCAGGAGGTTGGCCGGACGGATACGTTCAATAAAAAGGGTCATCCGTTCGTAAGCTTGCAATTGATAGGCCGAAAGGTTGGTCGAAGCGGTGGCTGTCGGCTTCTCCGATGGACGGGGTAACTTTTCCACAATCGCATTAATTTGCTGTTGTGTTTGCCGATGGACTGAACGAATTGTCCAGTAGACCATGATGATAATGACGGCAGATAAGAGTGAACAAAATAAAATATCCATGGTATTTCC